>NZ_JBHVJT010000002.1:18680-31659 GCF_042798815.1 Kitasatospora sp. NPDC057738
GAGCTGGCTTCGTCGCCTCCTTGGGTGTGGGGGGAGCCGAGAAGACGCGGCCTCGGGCTTGGGGGGTTCGTTTTTTCTCTCCCCCCCCCGCCACGACGCACCCACAACTCCAACAGCCATCGATGCCACGCCGATGCGCGGCCGTCACACTGTCCCGCGCACGTCCCGTCCGGTTCCGCGCAGGGGCCACGGAGGCAGGTAGGCACGGCGATCACTCGTCCGCCGGCTGTCGGCCCTCACCCGGTGCACCCGCTGCGGGCTCCGCGCCAAAGGGGCGTCAGCTTTCCATGAGAAGGATTTCCTTCAATTCGCTCAGGCTGTCGATCCGGTAAGTTGCCCGGGAGAAGTCGTCCGCCTTCGTGAACTCGTTGTGGACGACGGCGCAGTCGATGCCGGCGGCCACCGCCGAGGCCAGTCCCCTGGCTGAATCCTCCACGACCAGGGTCTCCTGCGTGGAGGCGCCGAAGCGCTTCAGCCCGGCCAGGTACGGTTCCGGGTTCGGCTTGGCGAGTTCGTAGTCCTCGCGCACAAGGACGAAGTCCATGAACTGCCTGATCCGACGCTTCTCGTGGATGATGTCGAAGTCGGCCCGCTTCGAGGTCGTCACGATGGCCATCCGGGCAAACCTCGACAGTTCGGCGAGAGTGTCGACGACGCGGTCGATCTCGATGGCCTCGGTCCGCAAGTACTCCTGGTAGTAGCCGTCACGGGCCTCGCGAACCCGGGTGAGGGTCAGGTCGTCGATGCCGGCCGCCCTGGCCTGGACCCAAGAGCCCGCCCCCAGGGCCATGTCCCGGAGGTACTGATCCTTGTCCAGCGTGAAACCGGCCTCCGCCAGGGCGCGTTCCGCGGATCTGAAATACCAGAACTCGGTGTCGACCAGGACACCGTCATGATCGAAGAGGATGAATTTCTTCACGGCATCATTCCTTTCCGGCGGCCGCGACGGACCGGTACATCCCCGCGGATCGTACCGCCACCAGCTGGCACCGATCAGCTCGAACCGTTCATCGGACAGCTGCATTCCTGCTCCTGCCCGGATGTGCCGGACCTTCACCCGTGCGTGACGGGACGGCCGACATCGCCGCACTGCCCGGACCGAAGCTGTCGGGCGCTGCCGAGCGTGACGCGGCCCCGAGAAGACATCTCATGTGGGCCTGAAGGCTGCTCTCGCGACGATCGTGGAGCGGCTCGTCCCGGACGAGTTGTGGGAGCTGATCCAGTTGGTGGTGCCGGAGGCGCCGACTCGGCCGCAGGGCGGTGGCCGGCGCCGCTACGGCGACCGGGAGCCGCTGGCGGCGACCGTGCTCGCTCGCCCCTCGTGACCGCCCTGGGGCGCCGCCTGGTCGCGGAGGAGTGCAGCGCGTACAGCTCCGGCCCGCAGTGGACCGGGGCCGACCACCGGTCGTACACGAAATGGTGGCGCAAGTGCGGCTGCAGCGGCAGCGCTGCGGACGGCATCCCCGGCCAGGGGGCGGTTGCTTGCCTCCCGCTCGTGCGGGGCGGCGGTCCCAGGGTCTGGGCATGGTCCCGCCGCCCCGAGCGCCGTCGTCGGTGCCCGGGGCGGCGGTGCGTCCGGGGTCCGGTCAGGAGACCTGGACGGTGACCTTCCAGTTGATGACCCACGGCGGGCAGACCGCGCCGCGGTCCGGCACGCAGCGGCCGATCGCGGTGATGGCGGCCGTCCCGGCGGCTGTCACCGAGAAGGTGCCGTGGGAGTCGCCGTTGGGCTCGGCGCTGCCCGCCGTCTGCGAGAGCAGGGCGGGCGTCGGGGTGCCCAGGGCGTACCAGTACCAGGTCACCGTGTAGTCGCGCACGGCGAGGATCTCCACCTGCACGGTGTCCCCCACGTGCGCCTGGACGGTCGTTCCGCCGTCCGCACCGGAAATGGTGACGGTGGCGGGCGCGGGGTTGGGAGCCGCCGCCGGTGCGGCGGGGGCGGCGGTCGCGGCGCTCAGTGTCAGGGCGAGGGCGGCGGCGGGCACGGCGAGCAGTCTCAGGGCGTTCACGGCACTCCCGGTACTCGGAGGATCGGCGCTCGGAGCCTCCCGTCTACCGGTCGCCCGTGCCGCCTGACAACGGCCTCCGGCCACCGCCGGACGAAGCTGCGCCGAACGGACGCCCCCGCCGACCGTCGATCGCCGTAGCGGCCCTCCTCCGCCGCCGGGGAACACGCCCCGGGCCGACCGGCGAAACGGTCCGCCGGGCCGGTACCTGCCGGCCGTACGGGACGGGGCCGAGCCACCCGAGGCGTCGGCGCACCTCACCGAGGAGGGGTCTCCCGCCCACCGCCACTGCCGACCCGGACCGAGCGGCTACGCCTCCCGTTCGAAGAGCAGCAGCGTCCAGTGGACCTCGCCCCGGCCGTGCAGGTCCGCGCGGGTGGCGCGGTGGAGGAGGCGCAGCCCGCAGTCGGCGGCGAGGGTGACGGTGGTCTCGTCCGGGAGGTCGAACATGTGGCGGCCCGGCGGGACGGGGCCGTGGCGGACGGTGAGGGCGAGCCGGCCCGCGGGGGCGAGGAGGCGGGTGAGGGCGGCCATCGCGGGTGGGCGCTCGGCGGGGGCGAGGTGCATCCAGACGGCGGTGAGCAGGACGAGGTCGTAGCTCGCGCCCTCGGCGACGAGCGCGGGCAGTTCGGGCAGCGCGTCGGCGACCCAGCGCACGTCCGAGCCGGCGTGCAACCGCTCTCCGACGGCCCGGAGTTCGGGGGTCGGCTCGGCCGCGACCACCCGGTGGCCGAGGGCGGCGAGGGCGGCGGCGTCGCGGCCGGTGCCGGCGCCGACGTCCAGGACGGACGCGGGCGGGGCCGGGTACAGGTGGTGCAGCTCGCGGTGCACCTCGGTGAAGCTCACGCTCTCGTACTGGACGGCGAGTTGCTCGGCCGCCGCACCGTACCCGGCGGTCCCCGCGGGCGCGTTCACTCCGCCTCCCGGACGGCTACCGCGTCCCCGGCGGCGGCCGCGCGGGCGAAGAAGTCCCGCAGCTCGCGCAGGTCGTGGACGACGAGCGTCGCCCAGGCCTCGGACCACGGCGTCGGGTAGCCGAGGTGCACGGCCGTACGGGCGAGCACGCTGTTCTGCTGGCGGACGAGTTCGCCGAGCGCCGAGTCGCGCAGGAACGCGGAGGCCGCCGCGACCTGTTCGGGGCGTAGCACGGGCACGGCACCGTCCGGCAGTGCGCCGTCCGGCTGGTGCCGGCCGCCGCCGTAGACGGGCAGTCGGGCGGCCGGGTCGGGATGCAGGCCGTTCTCGGTGAGCGCGAGTTCCATCAGGACGGCGGTGCGCCGCACGCCGAGGGCGAGGCCGGCGGCGGCCAGCCGGTCGTACCGGACGTCGCGGTCGCGGGGCACGAGTTCGCCGAGTTGCTCCGGCGAGCAGGTGCCCGCGGCCCGGCCCGGCAGGCGGTGCCAGAAGTGATCCGCTCTCACCCGCTCAGCGTAACGAAGGAACGGGGCCGTCACTCCTGCACCGGGCGGTTCGGGTCGCACCGCACCGCGCCACATCCGTTCAGGCCGGGACATACCGGACCGCTCCGGACCCCTCCGGACCGCCCGGAACCCGCCCGGCTCGCCCGACCCGTGCGTTCGGGCGGTGCGTTCAGGCTTCGCCCGGGTGCCAGGCGGGCCACTCCCAGGGACGGTCGGCCCAGTGGACCCGTTGCGGGTCGCGCGGGTCGAGGTCCGGGAAGAGCTGGTGGACGCGCGGCTCGAACTCCTCCTGTGCGAGCGGTTCCCAGCCGTGGCCCTCGAAGTGGATGAGGCGGTAGCGGCTGTCGGTCCGGAACTCGGCCACTTCGACGAGGGGTTTGGACGTGCTGTTGGTCTCCATGCCCCCCAGCATGTGGCGCGGTGGCAATCAACGCCCGTCCAGACCCCTCTTCCGGGTCATGTCCCGGCGTCGGCGCGCTCGTTGAGCACGGAAAGGTTCTGAGGGGGGCCGCTGGAAGGACGAGCACATGACTGGGCAGCCCACCGGAGGACAGTGGCAGTGGCCGCAGAACGCTTGGCAGCCGCCGCCGGTCCCGACGGATCCGCTACCGCCGTGGTCCACCGCCACGCCGCCGCCGAGGCGTCTGTCACGCAGGGCCTGGACGGCCGCGATGGTCGGGACGGGCGCCGTGCTGGCCTCCGTCCTGGTGATGTGCGGGCCGGGGGCGGGTGACGAGCTGAGCGTGGCGGCGCTGCCGGACGCCTCGCCCTCCGCCTCGGACCCGACGGCGCAGTTGCTGCCGGTCTCCCCGTCACCGGCCGTGCCGGCACCGTCCCCGCTGCCGCCGCCCACCCCGGGCACGGTGATCGCAGTGGGCGGGCCGGGTACGACGGCGGCCGCGCCCGGGCCGGGGGCCGGTGCGACGACGGACGCCGCGCACGCCTCGGCGAGCGCGCACCCCAAGCCGGGGCACAGCCCGCACGCCCCGGCTCCGGCCCGCGGCCAGTCGGCCGCGCCCACCCCGGCGGGTGCCGGGGCGGGCGGGGGCCGGAACAGCATCTGCGACCAGGCCGAGCGGGCGGGCCACTGGCCGGCCGGGTCGGAGTCGGCCCGGCTCTGCCACAGCATCTACGGCTGAATCCGCGGCTGAGCCGAGGGCGGCCCCGGAGCCGTGGACGCGGCCGAACCGGTCGGGCCGGTCGGGCCGGTCGGAACAACCGAACCGGTCGGGCCGGCCTACCCGGTGGGGCCGGTCGACGCGGTCGATCCGGTCGGCACGGCAGAACCGGCCGGTGCGCCCGGGGCTCCCGCCGTCCCCAGCAGTCCCTTGTCCAGCCGGGGCGCCAGTACCCGCGCCAGGGTGTCGGTGATGTGCCCGGTGTCCCGGTACAGCACCACGCCCTCCAGCACCGCCGGGCAGGAGGGCCCGGCGCCGGGGCAGAGCAGCGGGCCGAGGTCGAGGGTCCGCACCCCGTACCGGGCGGCGAGCCCGCCGTCCAGCACCGGGTCGGGCTCGAAGGCGGTGTCGCGGGGGAAGAAGCAGGCGTCCGAGCGCCCGTCGGAGGCGGCCAGGCAGGTCGGGATGTCCTTGCCGGGCATCGGGGTGTCGCCGAGGTAGGCGAGCGGGGCGCCGAGCGCGGTGAGCCGGTCCAGGGTGCGGGTCCAGCCCTCGGCGCGCTCCTCCTGGCTGCCGTACCGGTTGAGCCCCGCCATCAGGACCAGGCGCGGCTTGGGGCCGGAGGTCAGCCGGGTGAGGGTGTTCTCGCGCCAGCGGTCGCACTCGTCGAAGGTGCGGCCGAGCACGTTGTTGCGCACGGTGAGGGTGGCCAGCGGGCAGCCGGGCTTGACCAGGACCTCCAGGGCCCAGTGCCGCTGCTCGGCCAGGGCGAGGCCGGCGGAGATCCACTGCCCGGCGTGGGAGTCGCCGAGCAGCACGATCCGGTCGGGGCTGTCCTCGGCGCCGAAGAGGCAGCGCGGGCTGCTGTCGGCGTTGAGCGGGATCTCGCAGCCCTTGCCGGGCGGGAAGTCCTCCCGGGCCCGGGCCAGCGACGGCGTCAGGGTGAGCACCCGGGCGCCGGGGGCGAGCAGGCTCGGGCCGTCGGCGGCTCCGGCGGGGGCCGCCACGGGCCCGGCGGAGGGGTCGCCGAGAGCCCGCACGGTGCCGCCGCCGAGGGTGAGCGCGGCGATCAGCGGGATGACCAGGGCGCTGGCGCCGACCGCGAGCCCGCGCCGGGGGGCGGGGCTGCTGCCGTAGCGCAGCGGCTGTTCGACCAGCCGCAGGGTGAGCCAGGCGGGCAGCGCGGCGGCGGCGGTGAGCGCGAGCAGGGTGGTCCAGGGCAGCGGGCCGTAGCGGGCCTGGGCGATGGTCAGCACCGGCCAGTGCCAGAGGTACCAGGCGTACGAGAGCCGTCCGGCGGCGCGCAGCGGGCGGGCGGCGAGCAGCCGTCCGGCGTCGGCGGCGCCGGGGGTGCCGTGCCCGGCGAGCAGGACGGCGGCGGTGCCGAGGACGGGCAGCAGCGCGGCGGTGCCGGGGAAGGGTGTGTTGCGGTCGTACAGGAACACCGGCGTGAGCACGGCGGCGAGGCCGAGCCAACCGAGCACCCGCAGCGTCCGCACCACCGGACGGCGCTCGGCGCGGGCGGCCAGCGCCGGGCCCGCCAGCGCCGCGCAGGCGCCGGCCGCGAACTCCCAGAGCCGGCTGCCGGTGGAGAAGTAGGCGAGCGGCGCGGAGGTGGCCGTCCAGCGCAGGCAGAGCGCGAGCGAGACCCCGCCGACGGCCACCGTGGCGAGGGTGATCGCCAGGGTGCGGCGGCGCCCGTGGAGGTAGCGGGCGAGGCCGAGCAGCAGCACGCCCCAGAGCAGGTAGAACTGGTTCTCCACGCCCAGCGACCAGAAGTGCTGCAGCGGGCTGGGGTCGCGTTCGGCGGCCAGGTAGTCGGTCTGCTCGCCGACGAAGCGCCAGTTGGCGAACTGGCCGGCGGAGGCGATCAGGTCGCGGGCGAGGTCGGTGCCGCGCAGCGGGTCGAGCAGGGCGCCGCCGGCGACGGCGGTGGCGACCAGCACGGTGGCGGCGGCGGGCAGGATGCGCCGGGCGCGGCGGGCGGCGAAGTCCCACAGGCCGAGCGGGCGTCCGACGAGCAGGCCGGTGATCAGGAAGCCGGAGACGACGAAGAAGACGTCGACGCCGACGAAGCCGCCGGTCAGGCCCGGGACGGCGGAGTGGAAGGCGAGGACGGAGAGCACGGCGACGCCGCGCAGCCCCTCGATGTCGGGGCGGAAGGCGGTGCGCCGGCGGGTCTGCCCGCTCTCGGCGACGGCGGCGCCCTGCGGGGCGGCGGGTTCCCGGCCCACCCGGACGACGCCGGGCAGCAGGTCGGTGGGTGTGTCGGTCGCGGCGGGCGCGGCCGGCGGCGACGAGGCCGAGGCGGATGAGGCCGAGGCGGATGAGGCCGAGGCTGAGGCGGATGAGGAGGACGAGGCTGAGGCGGATGGTACGGCCGTTGACACGGCGGTGCTCCTTGCAGGGCTGGCAGCGGTTTGTCGGGCCCGCCGGGCCGATGGGGCGGCCGGGCGGTGTCCGCGCCGGTGGGGCGACGCGCAAGGAAACTCGGTGGGACAGCAGTGATGTGACGGTCTGTCAGAAGATCAGCGGGTCGGCCCAGCCGGAGGCCAGCAGCCCGCACAGCAGCAGCACGGCGGTGACGGCGACGGCCTCGGCCCGTCCGAACCCGAGGTCGGAGCGGCCCGGTGCGGGCGCGGCGACCTCGCCGACGGCGGCTCCCTTGCCGCCGCCGGTGCCGTTGAGCAGCGGCCGCAGCTCCCGGATCAGCGGGATCATGGTGTAGGCGGTGAGTGCGAGCAGCCCGGCGAGCGCCCAGTACGGCCGCCAGCCGTGCAGCAGCGCGGCCCGGACCAGTCCGGCGGCGCCCGCGAGGACGACGAAGCCGAGCCAGCCGACCCCGATCCGGGCGACGGCACGGGCGAGCGAGCTGCCGCCGGACACGGCGCCGGTGGGCACCCAGTCGGCGGAGCGGCGGCGCAGCGCGTGCACGATGGCGACCACGTGGCAGAGCCCGCCGAGGAGTTGGACCCGGGTGACCTCGAAGCGCCAGCGGGTGCGGGACATCGCGGGCAGCAGCACCAGGGCGACCCAGATCGGCGGCAGGAACGGCAGCACCTGCCAGGGCTGGATCTCCTCGGGCCGGAAGAACAGCATGATCAGGGCGGGCAGCGGCACGGCGAAGACGTTCACGGCGCTGGTGACGTAGCCGAGGATGCCGTTCCAGAAGCAGAGCCGGGCGGACCGCGGGAGCGGCCCCTTGCGGAAGTCCGGGTCGCGGACCAGGGCCAGGGAGCCGAGGCACCAGCGGTACTGCTGGCTGATGAAGGCGGGCAGGCCGGTGGGCGACATGCCCTTGGCGACCAGCGCGGGGACGTAGCGGGTGGCCCATCCGGCGCGGGCGAGGGCGAGGCCGGTGTAGAGGTCCTCGCTGTGGTCGATCTCGGCGAAGCCGCCGATCCGCTTCAGCGCGGCGCGGCGGTAGAGGGCGTTGGTGCCGCAGCAGACGGTGCCGTCCTGCGCGTCCCGGGAGGGCTGGATCCAGCGGTAGAAGATCTCCTGGGTGGCTCCCGCGGCGCGTTCGAGCCAGGACATGTCGGCGTCCGTGTCGAAGCACTGCGGGCTCTGCACGATGCCGACCTCGGGGTTGTCGAGGTAGGGCACCAGGTGGTGCAGGAAGTCGGGGCGGGGGCAGAAGTCGGCGTCCAGGACGGCGACGATCTCTCCGGTGCCCTCGGCCAGGCCGTGGTTGAGGTTGCCGGCCTTCTTGAACCGGCCCCGGTCGGGCCGGGCGTGGTACCGGAAGCCGTAGGACTCGGCGAGTCGGCGCACCTCGGGGCGGCCGGCGTCGTCGAGGACCAGCACGGTCAGCTCGCCGGGCCACTGGACGGCCGCGGTGTGCCGGTAGGCGTTGTCGAGGACGGCCAGTGGTTCACCGGCGGTCGGCAGCAGCAGGTCGACGCTCGGGGCCCGGTCGGGGTTCCAGGCGCGCAGCAGCAGGTCGTGGGAGTCGCGGGTGAAGCGCCGGGCGCGCTGGCCGTCGGTGAGCGAGAGCAGCCAGGTGGCCGCGTTGAGCACGGTGAGCACCAGGAAGGGCCAGAGCAGCGGCTTGCTGAGGGCGAACAGGCCGAGCGTGGCGGTGGCTCCCGCGTAGGAGAGGGTGGCGCAGAGCAGCACCCAGCGGCGCTGCGGACCGAAGTACCAGTAGAGCTCCTCGTCGTCGGGCGGGCTGGGCAGGCGGTGGTCGTCCGGGTCCGCGGGTGTCCGGCGCGGACCGGTGTCGGATGCGGGCATGGCGGTGCCATGGAGTACGGGCATGCGGAAATGGCCCCCCTGGGCAGCGGACGGAGCGTGGCCGTTCGCGCTCAGCTTCTCACATTGGCCTAGACCAATAATGAACGAGGTATGACATCTCCGCATCGCCCCAGCTCAGTGACTTGACCGTGCGTCACCTGCGGAGATCCGGTCCAGCGGAACTGAACCGGACCCCGAGCCGGAGCCGTTCCGGGAGTCGTCAACTCCCCGGCCGGTCACGGCTCCAGCACCGCCGCAGCCGTCAACTTCCGTACACGGACGTCCATTCCGTCAGGAATCCGCCTTCAAGTCCTTGACGAGGTGGGCGAACCGGAGGTCCGGCCGGAGCGGGATGCCGAAGCGCTCGTCACCGTACGGGAACGGGCTGAAATCCCCGGTGCGCCGGTAGCCGCGCCGCTCGTACCAGGCGATCAGTTCGGCGCGCTGCTCGATCACCGTCATCTCCATCGCGCCGACGCCCCACCGCTCGACGGCCAGCCGCTCCGCCTCGGCCAGCACGGCCCGGCCGATCCCGCCGCCCTGGAGACCCGGGCGCACCGAGAACATCCCGAAGTACGCCCGCTCGCCGCGCTGTTCCAGCTGGCAGCAGGCGAGCAGCTCGCCGTCCCGCTCGGCCAGCAGCACCAGGCCATCGGAGTGGCCCACGGCCTCCGTGACGGCCTCCGGATTGGTGCGCCGGCCGTCCAGCAGGTCCGCCTCGGTGGTCCAGCCGGCCCGGCTGGAGTCGCCCCGGTAGGCGGACTCGACCAGGGCGACCAGCGCCGGGACGTCGGCGGGCGTGGCGGGCCGGAACACGGGCTCCCCGTCGGGCCGGGCGGAATCGGTGGCGGTCTCGGTCATGGCTGGTCCTCTCCTCACGTGCGGGGCCGCCCGTGGTGGCCGGCCCGCGGGCATCGTGCCACAGCGCGCCGGGCGCCCCCGGAGCCGCCCCGGAGCCCCTCCGGTGCCGACCGCGGCCCGTTCCCCTCCCCGGTTCCACCCCCGCTCCCCGGCCGACCGGACCGGCAGAACCGGCAACGCCGGTTGCCGGTCGCGGTGTTCCGGCACATCTGACGTGCGTTCACCATGTGAAAAAAGATGCCTGGTGGCGGTGCCAGGTACATGGCTACTCTGCGGTACGGCCGGTCAGGCCCCGGCCGAACCGGGTCATTTCGACCCTCCCCATGCTCGGACCAGAGGAGTGCCCATGCCCCGCTCTTCCCGCTCCGCCCGCACCACCGGCACCGACAGACCGGCCCGCCGCCGTCTGCCCGCACTCGCCGCCCTCGCCGCCGCGACCGCCCTGGTCGCCGGCGTGGCCGCCCCCGCGTACGCGGCCGAACCCGCCCCTGTCGCCCCCGTCGCCGAAGGCCGCCCCGGCTTCCACCCCGAGCAGGACTTCGCCGGCTCCACCGTCGCCGCCCGCGAGGGCCGCGGCGCCGCCGCCCCGCTCGCCTCCCTCGCCGCCACCCAGACCCCGGGGCTGGACGTCTCCAGCTACCAGGGCAACGTCAACTGGTCCTCGGTGGCCGCCAACGGCGCCAGGTTCGCCTACGTCAAGGCCACCGAGGGCACCGGCTACACCAACCCGTCCTTCGCCCAGCAGTACAACGGCTCCTACAACGCCGGGCTGGTCCGCGGCGCCTACCACTTCGCGCTGCCGAACGCCTCCTCCGGCGCCACCCAGGCCAACTACTTCGTCAGCCACGGCGGCGGCTGGTCCGCCGACGGCAAGACCCTGCCGCCCGCGCTGGACATCGAGTACAACCCCTACGGCGCCACCTGCTACGGCCTCAGCCAGAGCGCCATGGTCAGCTGGATCCGGGACTTCAGCAACACCGTGCACTCCCGCACCGGCCGCTACCCCACCATCTACACCACCACCAACTGGTGGAGCCAGTGCACCGGCAACAACGGCGGCTTCGGCACCACCAACCCGCTCTGGATAGCCCGCTACGCCTCCTCCGTCGGCACCCTGCCGAACGGCTGGGGCTACCAGACCTTCTGGCAGTTCGCCGACTCCGGCACCTTCCCCGGTGACCAGAACTACTTCAACGGCGCGGCCGACCGCCTCCGCGCCCTCGCCCTGGGCTGACGGCCGACGGCTTGACGGCCTTGAGGGCCTTGACGGCTTGACGGCTTGACGGCTTGACCGCCGGCGCACCCGCGCCGGTGCGGGGCGCCGCAGCGCGTCCCGCACCGGCCGGTGTCGGACCGACGGGGGTTCACAGGGCCTTGAGGCCGTCCAGCAGCCGCTGGCCGCCCGGGCTGCCGAGGCCGGTGCAGGGGTCCCAGCCGGGCCCGGAGGGGTACGCCCCGTTGCTGCCGACGGTGATGTCCCGCAGGACGCCGGTCGCGAAGTGCGCGTACAGCAGCGGGTTGAGGAAGCCGACCCGGTGGCCGAGCCCCTGGTTGATCCGGGCCAGCAGGGCGGCCCACATCGGGGCCGACGCGCTGGTGCCGCCGACCAGGTCGACGTGCACGCCGTCCACGTTCGGGACGACCACGCCGGTGTTCCGGGAGGCGACCGCGGCCACGTCGGGCACGCCCCGGCCCTGCACGTGCGGCGGGTTCGCGGCGACCGGCATGGCGAGGCCGACCTGGTACGGGGGCACCGGGAACATCCTGCTGATGCCGCCCCCGGTCCGCGCTCCCGGTCCGTCGTCCCAGACGATCTCCTGGTCGACCGCGCCGCCCTGGACCACCAGGTGGGTGCCGCCGACGCCGAGCACGTGCGGGCTGGACGCGGGGAAGTCGGCGTGGGCGCGCTCGCCGAAGTGGACGTCCCGGGAGCCGTCGTCGCCCGAGGCGCAGCAGATGCTGATGTCCTTGGTACCGGCGTTGATGAAGACGCCGTCGACGTTGGCGACGCCCGCGGGGGTCCAACGCGGGCCCCCGTCCTCGGTGTTGCCGTAGCTGCTGGAGATCACCGCGGGCCGGTTGACGGTGTCGGTCGCGATCTGGTTGACCAGATCGGTCCAGCCCTGTTCGGTGAACTTGCTGAAGTAGACGACGATCTTCGCCCCGGGTGCGAGGGAGCCGACCACCGCGAGGTCGAGCATGATCTCGTCGGTGCTGTCGAACGGGTCCGCGGTGGCGTCGCCCGGGCCCGGGTCGTTGCCGGGGGATCCGACGTTCTGGATCACCACGTTGGTGATGTCCGGCACGGGCAGCCCCAGTGCGGTGAAGTACGTGCTCAGCGCGTCCGGCGAGTAGCCGCCGGAGGGCACACCGGGCGAGGTCTCGCCGTTGAAGGCGAGGACGGCGACGCACTGGCCGGTGCCGTCGAGACCGGCCGGGTAGGTGTACGGCTTCGCGAGCTGGTGCGGGAAGAAGACGCCCGTCGGCAGGGCCGGTACGGCCTTCGCCGTGATCGGGAGGCTGACGTCCGTCCGGTGGATCAGCAGGTTGGCGCCGATCGGCCGGTCGTCCAGGCCGAACACGCCGGTGATGACGCCGCTCAGCTCCTCGGGGACGTGGACGGCGCCCTCGCGGCCGCGGTAGACGCGGGGGTTGTCGCGGGCGTCCTGGTAGCGGTAGCGGGCCAGGGTGACCCGGAAGGCGTCCGCGACGTCCCCGGTGGTGCCGGTCAGCTGGACGCTGCGGGCCAGCGGGTTCTCGTTGGAGACGGCGAGGCGGTGCTCGGCGGCGAAGGTCTCGACGGCCTTCAGGTCGGTGTCGCGCCAGCGGTGGACGGCGGCGTACTCGTCGTCGGTGGGGACGGTCCGGCGGGTCGGCGGCTGGAGCGCCAGCTCGTACAGGTCCGGCCGCGGGGGCGCGTCGGGGTCGCGCCGCAGGTAGACGGTGACGGTCAGGGGTGCCCGTGGGTCGGCCGGTCCGATGACCCGCGCTCCGTCGAGCGGAACGCGGGAGCTGTCCGGCAGCGCCACGTAGTGGTTGGTCGACATGATCGCTCCAGCGGTCGGGTCAGCGCCGGGAGCCTCGCGACTCTTGGTCGTGTGCTTTCGACTGTCCGTGTACGGCACACGCTTATGTCGTACACGTACAGCGTCCTCCCGGCCCCCGGCGCCGTCAAGGGATGCCGAGGGGACGCCGGGAGCCGCCGGGGGACGCGACGTGGACGCGACGTGGACGCGAACAGGAACGCGACAGGACGCCGACGGGCGCCGGGAGACGCCCGAAACAAGGGGGGGGGTCAACGGACCCCCCTCCCCCCCCTCCCCCCCTTCTTCCACTC
>NZ_JBHVJT010000002.1:31669-33617 GCF_042798815.1 Kitasatospora sp. NPDC057738
GGGGTAGAAGGGGAGCCGGAGGAGGAAACAGAAAGAAAAAAAAAAAAAAAAAAAAAAGCCCCCCCACGCCCCCCCCCCCCCCCGTCCCCCCCCCCCCCCGCCACGGGCTGCCCGGGCTCAGCCGTCGATGCGGTGCTGGCTCCAGAAGGAGGTCAGGTCCACGGTGGTGGCGGCCTGGGCCGCGGCCTTGAACTCCGCGGTGGTGGAGACGCCGTTCCAGTGCGCCTGCGCGTAGTTGCGCAGCAGCGTGGTCATCGCGGTGTCGCCGATCGTCCGGCGCAGGTCGTGCAGGGCGCACTTGCCGTAGCCGTAGACGACCGTGGAGTAGCGCGAGGAGTTGGCGTCCCAGTACGCCATCGAGTTGGTGATCCTCTCCGCCGAGGAGGCCCAGGAGACGCTGTTCCAGCAGCCGTTGCCGGTCTTGCCGAGGGCGAGGTCGGTGGCGTAGTCGGTGAAGGCCTCGTCCAGCCAGGGGGCGTTGTACTCGTCGTCGCCCACGATGCCGTACCACCACTGGTGGCCGATCTCGTGGGTGAGCGCCGTGGTGCTGACCAGGTCGAGGACGAAGCCCGGGTACTCCATGCCGCCGAACCAGAAGTTGTTGTCGATCACCGCGTCCAGTTCGCCGTACGGGTAGGCGCCGAAGCGCTGGGCGTGGGCGTCGACCGCCGAGGTCGCGGTGGAGAGCATCGACTTGGAGTCGGCCGCGCTGATCCCCGCCACCGAGTAGACGTTGACCTTCACCCCGGCCGCCGAGGTGCCGGAGATCCTGGTGAACGGTCCGGCGCCCCAGGCGAAGTCGCGCACCTTGCTCGCGGTCGCCTTGGTGACGGTCCGGCCGGTCGTGCCGGGGGTGTCCACCGAGGTGCCGGTCGCGGGCACCAGCAGGCCGGTCGGGTGGTCCAGGGTGACGGTGAAGTCCGAGGCCATCGAGTAGAAGGACTCGCCGTTGTTGGTGTACGGGTCGAGGTGCCAGCCGGCCGCGTCCCGTATCGCCAGGACGGGCAGGGCGTTGCCGAGGAAGTTGTACGCGCCGTCGTGGCCGAAGCGGTCCGCGCCGCTCGGCACGGTGATGCCGAGGTCGAAGCCGACGGTGCCGCTCTGGCCCTGGGCGAGCGGGGCCGGCAGGGTGATCTTGAGCGCGGTGCAGTTCACCGTGAGCGGGGAGGGCGTGCCGCCGGTCACGTTGGTGACCGTGATCGGGGTGCTGGGGCAGCTGCCGTGGGCGTTGTCCCACAGCCGCAGGTACACCTCGTTCAGCGCGGTGGGCGAGGCGTTGCTGAAGGTCACGCTCTCGTGTCCGGTCCAACTGCCGCCGGAGGCGTCACTGCTGAGGTCGACGGTGTACGCCGGCGCGGCCGGGGTGCGGGTCGGGTCGCCGGGCTGGGGGGTGGTCCCGCCGCCGGAGACGTCCAGGGTGACGTCGTCCAGCACGAAGCTGGTCTGCAGGCTGGCGTCCTCGATGCCGGTGAAGGCGAGCGTCGCGGTCTGGCCGGCGAAGGCGGAGACGTCGACGGTCTTGTGCACGTACCCGCTCAGGGCGTCCAGGTTGGAGTACGTGGCCACCGTGGTGGAGCCGAGTTTGACGGCGAGCTTGTCGTAGGCCGTGCCGGCGGTCGTCTCGGCGGTGTCGACGTGCAGCCAGAAGCCGAGCGTCGCGGTGCCGCACCCGGCGGGGAGGGTGACGGACTGCGAGAGGGTGTCGGTGTGGCTGGAGCCGTAGCCGTCGAGCCAGGCGTAGGAGCTGCCGGAGTGCGCGCTCTGGCCGCTGTCGGCGGTGATCGCGCCGCTCGGCGCCGTCCAGGACGAACTGCCGGACTCGAAGCCGCCGTTGGCCACGACCTGGGCGGGTGTGCAGTCCGCGGCGCTCGCCACGGTGGGGGTGGCGAGCGCCACGAGGCCGGTCGCCGCGAACAGCGCGGCGCCGGTCAGAGCAGGCAGGAGTCTT
>NZ_JBHVJT010000002.1:33627-38349 GCF_042798815.1 Kitasatospora sp. NPDC057738
GGGTGGGGGGGGGGGGGGGGGGGGGGGGGGGGGGGGGGGGGGGGGGGGGGGGGGGGGGGGAGGGGGGGGGGGGGGGGGGTGGGGGGGGGTGGGGGGGGGGGGGGGTCCCCCCCCCCCCCCCCAGGCCGGTCGCCGCGAACAGCGCGGCGCCGGTCAGGGCAGGCAGGAGTCTTTTCATCGGAGCCTCTCGTGGGGATCGGGCCGGGAGCAGCAGAGTGACAGCAAACCCGCACCTTTGAAAGGCTCATGACATGAGACGCATACGCCTCACCGTCGGCCGGCCCCTCGGGGACCGGCCCGGCGCCCTACCGGACCACCGGCAGCACCGCCGCCGCGCCGCGGCCGGTCGCCGCCTCGATGAAGTCCACCGGGTCGGCGACCCGCGCCAGCAGCGCACGGGTGAAGTCCAGCGCCCCCTCGGCGGGCGGCGGGCCGCCGACGGCCGCGATCAGGTCGAGCAGGTGGACGGTCGCCTCCATCAGCGCCACCTCGCCGAGCGCGCCGACCGTCACGCTGCCGAGCAGCGGGTGCGCCACCGCGGTGCCCGGCGGAAGGTCCGCGAGGCCGTCCAGCGCGGCCGGCCCCTCGACGCCGAACCGGGCGATCAGCACGGCGGGTTCGGCCACCTCGGCGACCTGCTTCGCCGCCTCGGCGACCTGGTCGGCGGCGGTGTGGGCGATGCCGCCGGGCCGGTTGTAGACACGCAGGATGCCGGCCCCGTCCACCACCTCGGGCCGCCCGTCCAGGACGGCCGCGCGCAGCCCGGTGAACATCTCCGGCACCGGCGCCACGTGCGCGTACAACTCCCGTACGGTCCACCCGGGCAGCCGGGTGGACCGCTCCCAGTCCTCGGCGGCCAGGGACGCGCCCCGCTCCGCCCAGGACACCCAGGCCTCCGCCAACAGCGCGCGCACCGGGTCGTTCTGACTGCTCATCGGCTCTCCTCAGGACGGTGATCACGGGGTCTCCCCACGCTATCCCGGGCTCCCGGAAAACCGTTTGCCGCCCCCTCCCCCGAGCCGTCACCATCGGCCCATGACCGACTCCGCCGCCCGCCCGCTGCCCGCGCCCGCCGCCCACCCGGCCCCGGGCCGACAGCAGCCCGGCCGTCCCCGGAGGCCCGACGCCGCCCACCCATGAGGGCCGCGCTGGCCGCCGGGCTGCTCGCCGGGCTCGGCGTGGCCGTCCCGGTGGGGGCCGTCGGGGCCTACCTGGTGTCGCTCACCGCGCGCACCTCGCTGCGCACCGGCGCCTGCGCCGCGCTCGGGGTGGCCACCGCGGACGGGCTCTACGCGCTGCTCGCCGCGGCCGGCGGCACCGGCCTCGCACCGCTGCTCGAACCGGTCGCCCGGCCGCTGCGGATCGTCTCCGCCCTGGTGCTGCTGGCCCTGGCCGCCCGGACGGCCTTCACCGCGGTGCGCGGCCGTCCCGGCACCACCGCCGGACCGCGGGCCGCGCCACCCACCCCCGCCCGGGCCTTCCTCGCCCTGCTGGGCATCACCCTGCTGAACCCGCTCACCGTGCTCTACTTCGCCGCCCTGGTGCTCGGCGGCGGCAGCCAGGAGGGCGCGCCGGCCCGGGCCGCCTTCACCGTCGGCGCCTTCACGGCCTCCGTCTGCTGGCAGCTGCTGCTGGCCTCCGGCGGCGCACTGCTCGGCCGGGCGCTGACCGGCCCGCGCGGCCGGCTGCTCACCGCGCTCGGCTCGGCCGCCCTCGTCGCCGCCCTCGCCGTCCGGCTGCTGCTCGACTGAGTCCCGGGGCTGAATCCGGCGCTGAGACCGGAGCTGAAACCGGCGCTGAAACCGGGGTGCGGGTCCCGGGGCGGCGGCCGGCACCCCGCTCCACCCGCCACCGCACGCCCGGCACCACTCCCCCACCGGCCGCCACCCGCCTCCCGACTACGCACCGCACCCGGCTCGGCCGTCCTGGTCACCGGGCCGCCACCCGATGCCCCGCCCCATGCCTGGTCACCGCCGTTCACCGAACTCCGCGGGGCCGGTCCGCCGCCGCCGCGTCGGCCACCCTCCGCAACCGGCCCCGCCGCCCCGGTCGCCGCGCCGGTCGCCACCCCCGCTCCGCCACCCGTCGGCTGACCAGCGGGATCGGCGAACCGACCGGCAAATCCCGTTGACCCGTTTACGTCTGATTCCTACCTTGTATCCTGGTTCTGTATCCGCTGAGTGACATCCGCCGAAAACGCCGAACCCCCAGCCCAGGCAGCGGGCCCCGCGCCACGGCCGGTCCGCCGAACCGTCCGAACCGTCCGAACGGCCCGGGCGCGACCGGGAACGCTGCCACCGACCCGGAGGAGCGCGGAGATGGCCGAGCAGGACGCCCCCGAGAAGCGGGGCCGGCTGAGCCGCCCGCTGGTGCTGGGCGCCGCCGTGGCCCTGGTCGACCGCGAGGGCCTGGCCGCGCTGACCATGCGCAGGCTCGCGGCCGAGCTCGGCGTGGAGTCGATGGCCCTGTACCGCTACACCCCGGGCAAGGAGGCCCTGATCGACGGCCTGGTCGAGGCCTACTTCGACGAGATCAACGCCCGGCTGCGGGCCGGCTCCGCCGGCGGTTCCCACCCGGACGGCTGGCGCGCCGAACTGCGCCGGATCGCCCGGGCGTTCGCCGCCACCGCGCACGCCCACCCCGAGATCCTGCCGCTGGTCGCGACCCGCCCGCTGGCCGTCCCGGTGGCCCGCCGCCCGGCCTCGGTGCTGGACCTCACCGAGCACATCCTGGCCGTGCTCGGCCGGGCCGGCTTCGACGACGCCGGCGCGCTGACCGTCTACCGCACCTTCGTCGCCTGGAACCTCGGCTGCCTGCTGGTGGACAAGCGCCAGGTGGTCGACAACCCGAGCGAGCCGGACCCGGCCCTGCGGCTCGGCCTGCACCGGCTGCCCGCCGCCGACTACCCCAGGCTGCGCGCCCTGGTACCCCGGTTCGCCGACTTCGACCACGAGGCCGAGATGCTGAGCGGCCTGGACAGCCTGCTCGACGGGATGCCCGAGCCGCCCCTTGACGACTTCTACCGTGACGGCGGATCCTGAGGATACGAGGTACACGTCGGACATATCCGCTCCTATCGGCGCCGCCGCGCCGCCCGGCACCACCGCGGCAGCGCGCTGACGGCGCCCGGAAGAAGTCCCCATGTCCTCCGCACCCGACACATCACCCTCTGACGACATCCTGCGCCTCCGCGTCACCGCCAAGGACCCGGAGACCCTGCGCGCGCTGCTGCGCGACACCCGCCCCGACGTCGGCGGACGCCCGCACGTCGAGGAGGACGGCCGCATCGGCATCGACGTCTACGTCCCGGCCGACCGGATCCCGGCCCTCGAACGCGAGGGCGTCACGGTCACCATGACCGGCAACGCCAGCGAGGCCGGGCGCGCCGCCCAGGCCGAGGTCGGCAGCGGCGACCGCTTCGCCCCCGCCGACGCCGTCCCGCGCGGCCTGGCCGCCAAGCTCTCCGGCTGACCCGGGAGGCCCCCCATGCCGTACCTGAACGTCACCGAGGTCGAGTCCGCCGTGACCAGCCTGGCCACCGCCTTCCCCGACCTGACCCAACTCGTCACCCTGCCCGAGCCCTCGTTCGAGGGCCGCACCGCCCACGCCCTGCTGATCAGCGAACCCGCGGCGGCCCCCAAGCCGTGCGTCATGATGATCGGGGGTGTCCACGCCCGTGAATGGGGCAGCTGCGAGATCCTCGTCCACCTCGCCGCCGACCTGCTGGAAGCCCACCGGGACGGCACCGGCCTCGGCTACGGCGGCACCGCCTTCACCGCCGGTCAGGTCAGCGGCCTGCTCCAGCGGCTCGACCTGGTGCTCTACCCGCTGGTCAACCCCGACGGCCGGCACTACAGCCAGACCGTCAGGCCCATGTGGCGCAAGAACCGCAACCCGGCGAACGCCGGCGGCAACCCGGCCCCGGACTGCGTCGGCGTCGACCTCAACCGCAACTACGACTTCCTCTTCGACTTCGTCACCGCCTTCGCCCCGGGCGCCAACCCCCAGGTGTCGAACGACCCGTGCGACCAGCAGGTCTACGCCGGCCCGAGCCCGTTCTCCGAGCCGGAGACCCGCAACGTCCAGTGGCTGCTGGACCAGCTCCCGCTGACCCGGTGGTTCGTCGACGTGCACAGCTACTCGCAGGACATGCTCTACAACTGGGGCGACGACGAGAACCAGTCGGTCGACCCCGACATGAACTTCCGCAACTCCGACTACGACGGCAAGCGCGGCCTGCCCGGCGACCTCACGTACGCCGAGTACATCCCCAAGGACGACGAGGACACCGCCGTGCTGCTCGCCGAGGCGTTCTGCAAGGGCGTCAACGGCGTGCGCGGCCTGTCGTACAAGCCGATGAGCGGCTTCCACCTGTACCCGACCAGCGGGACCAGCGACGACTACGTCTACTCCCGCAACTTCGCCGACCCCGACCAGGGCAAGGTGCTCGGCTTCACCGTCGAGTGGGGCACCGAGTTCCACCCGCGGTGGGCGGAGATGGAACAGATCATCCGCGACGTGGACGCCGGGCTGGTGCAGCTCTGCCTGGCCACCGCCTGAACAACCCCCGAACCACAGTGCCCGACAGCGGGGCGGGCGCCCCCAACCCCCCCGGCGGGGGGTTCCGGGGGTGGCTCTTGTGGGCGGTGGGGCAGCTCAGCAGGCCAGGGGGAAAAAGAAAGGGGAGGGGGAGGGGGGAACCCAGGTACTCCCTTCTTTCTT
>NZ_JBHVJT010000002.1:38359-52789 GCF_042798815.1 Kitasatospora sp. NPDC057738
AACAACCCCCAACCCACCGTGCCCGACGGGGGGGCACCCGCCACGACCCTTCGTGGCGGGCGCTCCGGGTGCGCGCTCGGGCGGCCGGTGGAACGCTCAGGCGGCCCGGTGGAAGAAGAACGGGTCGATGGACGGCGGCACCCGGGTCACGCCGTCGGTGCTGAGCAGCTGGTGGACGGTGAAGTTGGCGTTGCGCTGGTACGTCACGCCCACCGGGAAGTTGGCCCGGTCCGGCGTGTTGTTGCCGGCGAAGACGCCGTAGAAGTCCTTCCCGACCGCGAGCATCCGGATGTAGTCACCGAGGAAGGGCAGTCCCGCGGCACGGGGCACGTTCGCGGGTGCCTGGTGCAGGACGTCGGACTCCGGCGCGGTGCTCCAGTTGTCGGCGGTGACCTCCAGGATCGTCGTCCACTGGTTCCTGGCGAACCGCTGGTAGACCAAGCCCACCAGACCGTCCTCGTTGACGGCCAGCGACGGGTTCTTGGCGTCGGTGACGTCGTCGCGCACCTTCCGCCAGGTCTGGCCGCGGTCCTGCGAGTGCCGGACGTGCAGGGTGTTGTCGACACCGCCCGGGCCGCCCACGCGGTCGCACCAGGCGATCCAGACGCGGTCGGCGTCGGTCGGGTCCACCGCGAT
The DNA here is from genome assembly GCF_042798815.1 of Kitasatospora sp. NPDC057738. Taxonomy (NCBI): domain Bacteria; kingdom Bacillati; phylum Actinomycetota; class Actinomycetes; order Kitasatosporales; family Streptomycetaceae; genus Kitasatospora; species Kitasatospora sp. NPDC057738. The sequence continues at coordinate 38,996 of NZ_JBHVJT010000002.1, forward strand.
CGTCAGGTCGCCGCCGAGCCGTTCCTGCCCCATGGTCGAGTTGAACGCGACGAAGCGGTCGGTCGCGACCCGCTGCCCGGGGACGCTGTCGGTGGCGTCCTTGAGGTCCTGGAACGGGTGGGCGCCGACGCCTCCGTCGTCGTCCCGGCTCACCACGACGTCGAAGGTGACGTTGGTGATCGGGTCGCCCTGGTCATTGGTCCGCCAGCTCTCGAACGCCGCGTAGACGGTGCCGTCGGGGTGCACGGCGAGGCGCACCGGCGGCCCGTCCTGACTCGCCGGGTCACGGTTCTCGATCACCGTGGGCACGAATCCGGCCGGTGCGGGCGCCGTCCGCGCGTCGCCCGAGACGTCCACGACGGCGGTCCGCGGGCCCGGACCGTTGTTGCCGACGTAGACCCGGTCGCGGTCGGCGCCGCCGGCCGTCACGGTGTCGGCGACGACCCACGGCTGGTCCTCCTGGTCCCGGCTCACCAGGATCTCCATGGGCGCGGTCGAGGCGATGTTCGGCGTTCGAAGGATCTGCATCCTGGTGATCGGCCTGGGCCGGTGCAGTGCGGCCAGGCCGTTCAGTATGCCCGCGTACAGGGCACCGCCCCGGGCCGCGAAGGCCACCGTGATGTCGGCGGTACCGAGATCCGGCGCGGCGCCGGGGACGACGGCGTGCAGCACCCAGCTGTCGCCGCCGTCCGTGGACACGTAGACCGGGGCGAGCGGACCGCCCATCGGGTCGGGGGTGAAGGCGGTCGCGACCATCTCGGTGGGCGTCTCGGGGTTGACCGCGAGAAACGGCTCGGAGTCCTGGGTCGCGGTGCCGCTCAGCGCCTTCGGGGTGATGTTGACGACCTTGAGGGTGGGCATGTCGGCTCACCTCCGTTCGCGCAGCACGGCGAGCGTGTGCACGGGCTGGTAGTCCTCGGGGTGGATCAGTTCGTACGGGGCGAGCTCGCGCTGGTCGTCCTGGGTGGCGTGCAGGAGCCACAGCCCCTCCTGGCCGGCCTTGGGCTTGGGCACCCGGTAGTAGTGGGCGTCGCGGCTGTTGGGGTACAGCACGGCGAGGGTCGTGTCGTTCACCCGGCCGCTCTCGACCCGGGTGACGGCGATCGCCGCCCGCCACCAGTCCGGCGAGTGCTCGGACCGGCGGTCGGCGCGGTCGGCACCGCCGGCCCGTTCCAGGCCGACCACCGTGCCGACGACCACGGCGTCCGCCTCCGCGGCGTGCGCGGCCAGATCCTGGTGGCGGATCTCCCGCTGCACCGAGCTGAACGGCTGTTCGTCGGCCGTGGTGGCGGCGAGCGACACGTGGTGCTGGACGGCCTCGGCGGGCAGCCGGCCCACCTCGGTGACGCCCAGGCCCTCCCCGTACACCATGCCCTGGGTGAAGAACGCGGCCCGGTCGCCGACGCCCATCGGACCCGCGTCGGGCGACAGTTGGACGGTGACCTCATTTCCCGCCAGCTGCCGGAACGCTTCCGGCGCGTGCAGCACCTGGTCCACCCTGACCACGGCCGTCCGGTCGTTCCTGGCCTCGGCCGGAACGGCCGCGAGCGAGGTGCCGCCGACCCTGGTGACCGTGCCCACGAAGCTCAGCGGCGCCCGCCGGACGAGTTCGGTGAGCTCCTCGTGCGCGACGGGTGGCATGTCGGTCATGACGGTCCTCCTCTCCGCTCACCGCACCGCGCGGGCCGAGGAAGGGTGCGCCCGACGCCACTCGATCCGCGCGCCGAGCAGGCAGGCGGCGGTGACGGCGGCCGCCAGTGCGACCACGAGCCACTCCGCCGCACCGCTGCCGGCGTCCGGGTCGATGCCGAGGAGCGTCTCGATCCACTGCGGCCACACCAGGGTGAGCAGGAACAGTAGTCCGGACAGTCCGCCGAGGGCCGTCTCCAGCCAGAAGCGGGGCCGGACCGGATTCGTTTGCCGGAAGGGCATCACTGCGCCTCCCCTTCTCCAACCGCCCGGGCCGCGCCGCGACGCGGCGCGCGCCGTTCCCGTGCCGCCGCGCGTGGCGGCGGCACGACCCGGCCGGGCCGGCCCGGGCCGGGGTCTGGTCTGCTCCCTTCGGCACCGCCGGTCGGGGGCGGGATCGCCGCGGGAGGTGATCTGCTTCGATCCGCAGCGTCGGAGCTGCGGTGGGAGTGCGGCCGGGAGGGGATCGCGGGTCGTCCGCATCCCGTCCCTGCGCTGTACGCCTACGAGGCACACGTACTTCGTATACGAGTCTGCTCGCACTCCGTGAGCAGGTCAAGGGCGGACCGGGCCGCCTCCCCCGTCAGACCCGGGCGCCGAGCATCCGCAGCACCAACTCGCCGTAGCGGCGCCCGAGTTCCTCCGGCGTCTCGGTCGAGTTGTCGGTGTACCAGCGGGAGACGTCGATGCCCAGCGAGGTGACCGCGCGAGCCGCCGTGCGCACCTCCGCCACCTGGAAGTCCCCCGCCGCCACGCCGGCCCCGATCAGCGCGCTGACCTCGCGCTCGATGTCCAGGCGCAGCGCCGCGACCACCGCGTAGGCGTCCTCGGGCAGCGCGTGCAGCTCGTAGTTGACCACCCGGCCGACCGTCCGGGCCCGGGCGTGCCAGGCGGTGAACTGCTCGACCAGCCGCCGCATCCGTTCGGCCGGGCCACCCTCGCCGGCCGCCGCGTTCCGGACCAGGGTCAGCGTGGCGGCGTGCCCGGCCCGGCTGATCTCGGCCAGCAGTGCGGCCTTCGACTGGTAGTGGATGTACAGCGCCGCCGGGCTCATCCCCGCCGCGGTGGCGATGTCCCGGGTCGTGGTGGCGTGGAAGCCGCGCTCCGCGAACGACTCGACGGCGGCCTGGAGCAGCCGGTACGCCGCTTCGGGGCGGGCGTCGGCGCCGGGCAGGGTCGGCCAGAGGTCGGCGAGCGGGGTGCTGGTCATGGCGTCATCCTCCCAGAGAACTCGTACACGCTTTCCCTCCGACCGCCCGCCCGGGCCGACCGTCGGCCACCGTTCGGGCCGGGGGTGGGCGGTCGCCGGAGTGTTGACAGGCTCCCGCACCGACAGCATGCTGAGCAAGCGCTTAGTCAGGTGGTGGCAGAGATCCTCGCACGAAAGGCAGGACGCTCCGTGGTGCACTCCTTCAAGGGCCGGGTGGCCGTCGTCACCGGGTCGAGCCGGGGCATCGGCCTCGGCATCGCCCGCGAGCTGGTCGACCGCGGGGCCAAGGTCTGCCTCACCGCCCGCAACCCGGAACCGCTCGCCGAGGCCGTCCGCGAGCTGGGCGGCCCGGACAACGCGATCGCCGTCGCAGGCAGGGCCGACGACCCGGCGCACCAGGAGGAGGCCGTCACCCGCACCCTGGAGGCCTTCGGACGGCTCGACCACCTGGTCAACAACACCGGCATCAACCCGGTGTACGGGCCGGTCCTGGACACCGACGAGGCCGCCGCCGCCAAGATCCTCGCCGTCAACGTGCTCGCCCCGCTGGCCTGGACCCGCCGCGCGCACGCCGCCTGGATGGGCGAGCACGGCGGCTCCGTCGTCAACGTCGCCTCCATCGCCGGCATCCGCTCCTCGCTCGGGATCGGCATGTACGGCGTCAGCAAGGCCGCGCTGATCCGGCTCACCACCGAACTCGCCGCCGAACTGGGCCCGCAGGGCATCCGGGTCAACGCCGTCGCCCCCGCCGTGGTCAAGACCAGATTCGCCGAGGCCCTGTACGAGGGCCGCGAGGAGAAGGTCGCCAGGGCCTACCCGCTCGGCCGCCTCGGCGTCCCCGAGGACATCGCCGGCGCCGTCGCCTTCCTGCTCTCCCCGGACGCCGGCTGGATCACCGGCCAGACCCTGGTCGTGGACGGCGGGGTCACCCTCGGCGGTGGGATGTGACCCCCGGGGACGTCGACGACCCGACACCCGACGGCGGGACATCCGACAGCCGGGCGTTCGACGGCCGGGGCGTGGTGGTGACCGGCGGCGGCCGGGGCATCGGCGCCGCACTGGCCCGGGCCTTCGCCGCGGCCGGCGCCCGGGTGGCGGTCAACGACCTGGACGCCGGGGCCGCCCACGCCGTCGCGAAGGAGTGCGCGGGCACCGCACTGCCCGGGGACGCCGCCTCCGCCGAGGGGATCGCCGACCTGGTCGGCCGGGCCCGCGCCGAACTCGGCGAGATCGACGTGTGGTGCGCCAACGCGGGCGTCGCCCCGGTGGGCGGCGCGGACGCGCCCGCCGCGGCCTGGACGAGCGCCTGGGAGGTCAACGTCATGGCCCACGTCCGGGCCGCCGAACTGCTGCTCCCCCGCTGGCTGGAGCGCGGCGAGGGCCGGTTCCTGGCCACCGTCTCCGCCGCCGGGCTGCTCACCATGCTGGGCTCGGCCCCGTACTCGGTGACCAAGCACGGCGCGCTGGCCTTCGCCGAGTGGCTCTCCGCGACCTACCGCCACCGGGGCCTGCGGGTGCACGCGCTCTGCCCGCAGGGCGTGCGCACCGATCTGCTCGCCTCCACCGGCGCGGTCGGCGAGGCGCTGCTGGCCCCGACCGCGCTCGACCCGGCGGACGTCGCCGAGGCGGCCCTGGACGGGATGCGCGCGGAGCGCTTCCTGCTCCTGCCGCACCCCGAGGTCGCCGACTACTGCCGCGCCCGGGCCACCGCGCCGGACCGCTGGCTCACCGGGATGAACCGGCTCCAGCAGGGGCTGGAGAGGAGTGAACTGCTGTGAGGGCCTGGCAGGTCGACGAGCTCGGTGAGCCCGCCGAGGTGATGCGGCTGGTCGAGGACCTCGCGCGGCCGGTACCCGGCCCGGGGCAGCTGCTGGTGCGGGTACGGGCGGCCGCCGTCAACTTCCCGGACGCGCTGATGGTGCGCGGGCAGTACCAGGTCCGCCCACCGCTGCCGTTCACGCCCGGCGTGGAACTGTGCGGCGAGGTGGTGGACGGCGCCCGGCGGGGCGAGCGGCTGATCGGCAACCCGGTGCTGCCGCACGGCGCCTTCGCCGAGTACGCGCTGCTGGACGCCGCCACCGCGTTCCCGGCGCCCGAGGTGCTGGACGACGCCGAGGCCGCCGCCCTGCACATCGGCTACCAGACCGCCTGGTTCGCGCTGCACCGCCGGGCCCGGCTGCGGGCCGGCGAGACCCTGCTGGTGCACGCGGCCGCCGGCGGCGTCGGCAGCGCGGCGGTCCAGCTCGGCCGGGCCGCCGGGGCACGGGTGATCGCCGTGGTCGGCGGGCCGTCGAAGGCGGAGGCGGCGCGGGCGCTCGGCGCGGACCTGGTGGTGGACCGCCGGGAGCGGGACTTCGTCGCCGCCGTCAAGGAGGCCACCGGCGGACGCGGCGCGGACGTGGTCTTCGACCCGGTCGGCGGCGAGGCCTACACCGGCTCCACCCGGTGCATCGCCTTCGAGGGCCGGATCGTGGTCGTCGGCTTCGCCGCCGGGCAGATCCCCGCCCCGGCGCTCAACCACGCCCTGGTGAAGAACTACTCGATCCTGGGCCTGCACTGGGGCCTCTACAACACCCACGACCCGCGCGCCGTCCGCGCCGCCCACGACGAGCTCGGCAGGCTCGCCGAGCAGGGCGCCGTCCGCCCCCTGGTGAGCGCCCGGGTGCCGCTGGCCGCCGCCCCGGACGCCGTCCGGCTCGTCGCCTCCGGGCACAGCACCGGCCGGATCGCCGTCCTCGGCGACTGACCCGCCGCGCGGCCCGGACCGCGACACGGGGCGAGGCCACAGCCCGTTGGCTGTGGTCTCCCCCCCCCCCCCCCCACACCCTCCCGCCCCCCCCCGATGCGGTGCTCCGCCCTCCCCCCCCCCCCCCCCCCGCCACGGCTCCCGTTCCGGCCATCCAGGCCGGAACCGACGCAAGAACAGGAGGGGGGACAGGAATGCGCGTCACCCTGCTCACCGAGGGGACGTATCCGCACCAGCACGGCGGCGTGAGCGTCTGGTGCGACCAGCTCGTTCAAGGCATGCCGGACGTCGAGTTCGACGTCATCGCCGTCACCGGAACCGGGCACGAACCACTGGCCTGGGAGCTGCCCGCCAACGTGCGGTCGGTCACCACCGCACCGCTGTGGGGGCCGGCCTCGGAAGGCCGACCGCCCCGCGGCAAGGAGATGCGGCGCTTCCTCAACGCGTACGAGCGCTTCCTGCACTCCATCCTCGACCCGGTCTACACCACCCACTTCGGCACCGAGCTGTACAACTTCGCCGACCTCGCCCGGCACGGGCTGCTCAGCCCGGCGCTGCGCAGCGAGCGCGCGCTGCGCACCCTCCAGCACGTCTGGACCCGCGACTACCTGCCGACCGCCGTCTCCCGCCCCACCCTGCACGACGCCCTGAACGCCACCGACCTGCTGGAGCACGCCCTGCGGCCGCTCTCGGTCGAGCCGCCGAAGGAGGGCGTCGCGCACGCGGCCAGTGGCGGGCTCGCCACCCTGCCCGGGCTGATCGCCGCCCAGCAGTACGGCGTACCGTTTCTGCTCACCGAGCACGGCATCTACCTGCGCGAGCGCTACCTCGGCTACCGCACCGGCCCGTACCGCTGGCCGGTCAAGGCACTGCTGCTCGGCTTCTACCGGATGCTCGCCGAGGAGAGCTACCGGCAGGCCGCGCTGGTCACCCCCGGCAACCGGTACAACCGGCGCTGGGAGGAACGCGGCGGCACGCCGTCCTCGCACATCCGCACCGTCTACAACGGGGTGGACCCGGCCGCCTTCCCGCCGGCCGGTCCCGAGCCCGAGACGCCGACCCTCAGCTGGGCCGGCCGGGTCGACCCGATCAAGGACCTGGAGACGCTGATCCAGGCCTTCGCCATCGTGCAGCGCGAGATCCCCGAGGCGCGGCTGCGGCTCTTCGGCGGCACTCCCAAGGGCGGCGAGGCGTACCGGGACCGCTGCATAGCCCTGGCCGCCGAGCTCGGCATAGCCGAGTCGGTGGCCTTCGAGGGCCGCGTCGCCGACATCACCGACGCGTACGCGGCGGGCAACGTGGTCATGCTCTCCAGCATCAGCGAGGGCTTCCCGTTCACCCTGATCGAAGCGATGTCCTGCGGCCGCGCGACCGTCTCCACCGACGTCGGCGGCGTGCGCGAGGCCGTCGGCGACACCGGACTGGTCGTCCCGCCGCGCGAGCCCGAGCCGATGGCGGCCGCCGCGATCGAGCTGCTGCGCGACGCCGAACGGCGCGCCCGGCTCGGCGAGGGCGCCCGGCTGCGGGTGATCGAGCAGTTCACCCTCCGCCAGAACATCGACGGCTTCCGCGGGATCTACACCGAACTCCTGGGCACCGCCCGCTGGATGCCCGGCGGCATGGTCGCCGTCACCGACCAGGTCCCCAGCCCCGACTGGGACCAGCAGCTGGCCTCCGCCGCCCGCCCCGAGCCGAGCGAGGTCGGAGCGTGAACCGGCGCCCGGAGCACCCCCGGCCGGCGGCCGGGGGAGAGAGAACCGTCGAGAAGCGCGTGTCCCGCGAAGCGGCCGCCGAGCACAACGAGGTCGGAGCATGAGCGGTCCATTGCGACTCGTTCCGGACGAAGCCGGACCCGAGCACACCATGCAGCTGCGCACCCTGCCGCTCAAGCGCCGCCGCCCCGCCCAGCCGGAGCAGGAGCCGGAGCCCGAGGAGTCGCTCTACCTCTCCGCGGACCCGCTGGACGAACTCGCCGAGCGCCTGCGCGACGTCTGCGCCGACGCCGTCCACCCGTACGAGATCGCGGCCTTCCTGGAGTCCGACGGCCTCTCGGACGAGCAGGCCGCCCTGCTGTACGGCCGCCCCGACGCGTTCACCGTCGCCGAGGAGCTGTTCGAGAAGGTCCAGCGCCGCTACCCCGGCCCGAGCTCCGAGTTCGCCAACCCCTGGCGGGCCGATCCCTGGCGCTGCGTGGTGCGCGGCCTGGTGTTCGCCCTGCCGGGGCTCGGCTACCTGCTCGGCGCCAGCCTGTTCGCGACCACCCGGATGCGCTTCGGCCTGCCCTCGGGCATGCTCGCGCTGTCCGTCGCCACGCTGGTCAGCTGGGGCTTCAACCAGGCGCTGGCGCACCGCTCCTACCGCTGGCTGGGCCGGATGCGCCGCCGCGAGGCCGCGGTCTGCCTGGCCGTCGGCGCCCCGGTCGGCGCGCTGGTCGCGTCCGCCGCCGCGTACGTGGTCGGCGGGCCGCTCGGCGCGCTGTCCTTCGCCGCCGGACAGTCCTGCTACCTGGGCGCGGCCACCGTGCTGCTGGTGCTCGGACGGGAGAAGTTCCTGCTGCTGGCGCTGGCCCCGGCCTCGGTCGGCGCGGGCGTGGTGCTGGCGGTGGACGTTCCGCAGCTGGTCCGTACGGTCGTGCTGCTCGCCTCGGTGGCGCTGGCGGTCGGACTGGCCGCCCGGGAGCTGCTGGTCTGCATCCGCGGCGGCGAGCGCGAGTCCGTGGAGCTGAGGCTGCCGGTCCGCCAGGAGGTCCCGCACCTGCTGTTCGGCCTGGCCTGCGGCGCGCTCACGCTGATCGCCGGCCTCGGCGGGACCATCCACCAGGCCGTGCAGTCCGGCGGCCACCCCGCGCAGGAGACCTCGACCACCCCGACCGGACCGGCCATGATCGCGCTGACGCTCAGCCTGGGCCTCGCCGAGTGGCTGCTCTTCCGCTACCGGGCACTGGCGGTCGCCGCACTGCGCACCAGCCACACCAGCGGCCAGTTCTCCCGCCGCACCGGCGCGATCCTGCTCGGCTGCCTGTTCATCTACCTCACCACCGTGGCCGCGCTGGACGCCGCCGCGACCGTGCTGTGGCCCGGCGCCCCCGCGCTCGGCGTGCCGCAGCTCGGCGCGATGCTGCTCCTCGGCGGCTCGCTCTGGCTGGCGCTGCTGCTGAACGCCTTCGGGTTCAGCTGGAGCACCGCCCTCGTCTGTCTGGCCGCCGCGGTCGCCGAGAGCGCCGGGCTGCTGACAGGTGCGGACCCGATCGTCCTGCAGCTGATCGGCTGCGGGGCGGCCGCCACCGTCCTCACCGCACTCGCCGGGCCCGCGCTCGGCCGCACCACCCAGCACCGCTGAACACATCGAATATCCCGCACGCCTCCATTCGCGTGCACCGCCGTACCCGTTTCACCTGAGACACCCACCGGGCCTGCGGCGGCCGGCCACCGCAGAGCGTCCGGCCGCCCCGGCAGATCGAGAAAGCGAAATCCGCATGAGCAGCGTCGCGGTTACCGGAGCCGAGGGCTTCATCGGCTCCCACCTCGTCGAGACCCTGGTCGCCGACGGGCACCACGTCCGCGCGATGGTCCAGTACAACTCCTTCTCGTCCTTCGGCTGGCTGGAGACCCTGTCCGAGGAGGTGCTGGACTCGGTCGAGATCGTCCTCGGCGACGTCCGGGACCCGGGCTCGGTCAACGGCCTGGTCAAGGGCACCGAGGCGGTCTACCACCTGGCCGCCCTGATCGCGATCCCGTACTCCTACCGCGCCCCCCACTCGTACGTCGACACCAACGTCACCGGCACCCTGAACGTGCTGGAGGCGGTGCGCCACCTGGAGATCCCCCGCCTGGTGCACACCTCCACCAGCGAGACCTACGGCACCGCGCAGACCGTGCCGATCACCGAGGACCACCCGATCAACACCCAGTCCCCGTACGCCGCCTCCAAGGCCGGCGGGGACCGGCTGGCCGACAGCTACCACGCCAGCTTCGAGACCCCGGTCGTCACCCTGCGCCCGTTCAACACCTTCGGCCCGCGCCAGTCGATGCGCGCCGTCATCCCAACCGTGATCGCCCAGGTCGCGGCCGGCCAGACCGAGATCACCCTCGGCGACCTGCGCCCGACCCGCGACTTCACGTTCGTCAAGGACACCGCCAACGCCTTCCGCACGGTGGGCACCGCGGCCGCCGAGTCGGTGGTCGGCCGGACCTTCAACGCCGGCACCGGCGGCGAGATCTCGGTCGGCGACCTGGTCACCCTGGTCGGCAAGCTGATGGGCGTGGACCTGGTGGTGAAGGAGGACGAGCAGCGCATCCGTCCGACCAACTCCGAGGTCATGCGCCTGGTCGCAGACGCGTCGCGGCTGCGCGCGGCCACCGGCTGGGCCCCGCAGTTCAGCCTGGAGCAGGGCCTGGAGCAGACCATCGAGTTCTTCCGCGACCCGGCCAACCTGGCCCGCTACAAGACCGACATCTACAACGTCTGACCCGCCGTAACCGATCTTGCTCGTCCTGGTAACCAAGGTTCGTGTCCTGCACATCCTTTCCGTGGGGGAAACACCATGCACGCAGTGATCCTGGCCGGCGGTAAGGGCGTCCGTCTCCGCCCGTACACCACCGCGCTTCCCAAGCCGCTCGTTCCGATCGGCGACCAGCACGCGATCCTGGAGATCGTGATGCGCCAGCTCGCCGCCGCGGGCTTCCAGAGCGTCACCCTGGCCATCGGCCACCTCGGCCACATCATCCGCGCCTACGTCGGCAACGGCTCCCAGTGGGGCCTGCGGGTCGGCTACGCCGTCGAGGACAGCCCGCTCGGCACCATGGGCCCGCTGCTCACCATGCAGGACCGCCTGCCCGAGCACTTCCTGGTGATGAACGGCGACATCCTGACCGACCTGGACTTCGCCGGGGTGCTCAAGCACCACGAGGCGTCCGGCGCCCCGCTGACCATTGCCACCTATGCCCGTCAGGTCAAGATCGACTTCGGCGTGCTGACCGCCGACGAGGGCACCATCACCGGCTTCCAGGAGAAGCCCAGCATCGACTACCGCGTCTCGATGGGCGTGTACGGCGTCTCCCGCTCGGCGCTCGCCAAGTACACCCCCGGCCTGCCGCTGGGCTTCGACGAGCTGGTGCTGGACCTGCTGGCCGCCGGGACCCCGCCGTCCGCGTACGAGTTCGGCGGCTACTGGCTGGACATCGGCCGGCCCGACGACTACGACCGGGCCAACGCCGAGTTCTCGACCATCCGCCCGGTCCTGATGCCCTTCGAGTCGACCGCCACCACGCCGAGCGTCGCGGAACTGCCGATCCCGGCCGCCCGCACCGCCCCGGACGACGAGCACGCCGAGCCCGCCACCGCGGGCGCCGAGAGCGACGGACGGGCCGCGTGAGAATTCTGCTCCTCGGCGGCGACGGCTTCCTCGGCCGTCACGCCACCGCCGTCCTGCGGTCACTGCCCGGTGCCACCGTGCTGACCGCGGGGCGGCGGCCCGCCCACGATCTCCGGCTGGACCTGGCCACCGCCCAGGCCGGCCCGCTCGGCGAGGAACTGTCCGCGCTGGCCCCCGACGCGGTGGTCAACTTCGCCGGCGCGGTGGCCGGCAGCGCGGTCAAGCTCGCCGAGGTGAACGCCCGCGGCCCGGCGGTGCTCTGCGAGGCGCTCTCCCTCGGCGCCCCGAAGGCCCGCCTGGTCCACATCGGTTCGGCCGGCGAGTACGGCGTCTGCGGGCAGGGCGAGTCCCTGACCGAGGACGCCGACGCGCGCCCGGTCGGCGTGTACGGCGCGACCAAGCTGGCCGGCTCCCTCGCGGTGGCCGGCTCGCCGCTGGACGCCGTGGTGCTGCGGGTGTTCAACCCGGTCGGCCCGGGCGCCCCGGCGGGCTCGCTGCCCGGCCGGCTGGCCGCCGAGCTGCGCCGGGTGGCGCCCGAGGGCGCCGACGGCGTGATCACGGTCGGCGACCTCTCCGCCTACCGCGACTTCGTCGACGCCCGGGACGTGGCCGGGGCGGTCGGCCTGGCCGTCACCGCCGAACGTCCGCTGCCCCGGGTGCTCAACCTGGCCTCCGGCCGGGCCCGGCAGGTCCGGGCGATCGCCGACGGGCTGGTCGCCGCGGCCGGCTTCACCGGCCGGATCGACGAGAGCGGGGCGGGCTCCGAACGCTCGGCCGCGGTCTCCTGGCAGCAGGCCGACGTGTCGGCCGCCGCCCGGGAACTCGGCTGGCGCCCGGAGACGGACCTCGCCGACACCCTGCGCGACCTGTGGCTCGGCACCGCCGGGCCCACGCCCGACCCGGTGGTCGCATGACCACCGGGCAGACCCCCGACGGCCGCCTGCTGGTGCCGCTGTACGTCCACCCCGCGGTGGACCCGGCGGCCTGGCAGGCGGTCGCCGCCGCCGACCCCGCCCGGATCGCCGCCGTCGTGCTCAACCTCGCCGACGGTCCGGGCGAGGTCCCGGACCACGTCTTCGCCGAGGCGGCCGACCGACTGCGCGCCGCCGGCCTGCCGCTGGTCGGCTACACCGACACCGACTACGGCCGCCGCCCGCACGCGGCCGTGGTGGCCGACATCCTGACGTACCGTCAGCGCCACGGCATCACCGGCGTCTACTTCGACCAGGTCACCACCCACCCGGGCGCGCTCGCGCACTACCGGCGGCTGGCCACGGCCGCCCGCGCGGCCGGCTGCGGCACCGTGGTGTTCGGCCACGGCGAGCACCCGGACCCGGGCTACGCCGAGGTCGGCCTGGCCGACCTGCTGGTGACCTTCGAGGGCGACTGGGACGCCTACCGCGACATGACGCTGCCGCTGTGGACCGGCCGGCACGCGGCCTCCCGCTTCTGCCACCTGGTCTACGACGTCCCCACCGAGAACGCCCAGGACGCCGCCGCCCTGATCGCCGCCCGGCGAGCTGGCGTCGGCTGCGCCGTACCGGGGGCCGGGGAGAACCCCTGGCGCACCCTGCCGTACGGCCTGAACGCCGCTGAACTGACCTGACCCGATCCGGAGTTCGACTACCGTGAACCGTCGCAACCGGCTGCTTCCGGCCACCCTGGCCCTCGCCACCGCCACCGCCCTGCTGGTCAGCTCGTGCAGCAGCTCGGGATCGGAGGACGACCAGGACTCGGCCGACGGCACCCCGAGCAACTCCCCCGCGGCCACCGCGCCGAGCACCCCCGGCACCCCCGGCACCCCCGACGCGGCCACCACCGCCCCGGACACCCCGGCCCCCGGGCCCACCACCCCGAGTGCCGGCGCGCCGGCCCCGGGAACGCCCGCCGGCAGCCCGCCGCCCGGGACCCCTCCGGGCACCGGCACCCCGCCGGGCAACCCGGCACCGCCGCCGGCCGGCGCCCGCTGGCAGCCCACCCCCGGCCTGGCCTGGCAGTGGCAACTCGGCGGCGCCGTCGACCAGTCGGTGGACGTCCCGGTCTACGACATCGACGGCTTCGAGAACGACGCCTCGGTGGTGGCCGCGCTGCACGCCAAGGGCCGCAAGGTGATCTGCTACATCAACGCCGGCTCCTGGGAGAACTTCCGCCCCGACTCCGCCGCCTTCGCCAAGTCCCTCCAGGGCTCGGACACCGGCTGGAAGGGCGAGAAGTGGTTCGACATCCGCAAGCTCGACCAGCTGAGGCCGCTGATGGCCGCCCGCTTCGACATGTGCCGGAGCAAGGGCTTCGACGCCATCGAGCCGGACACCATCGAGGCCTACAACCAGAACAGCGGCTTCCCGCTGACCGCCGACGACCAGCTCAAGTACAACCGGATGCTGGCGCAGCTCGCCCACGAACGCGGCCTGGCCATCGGCCTGAAGAACGACCTGGACCAGATCCCGGCACTGCTCGCGGACTTCGACTTCGCGGTCAACGAGGAGTGCTCGCAGTTCGACGAGTGCGACCGTGTCGCCCCCTTCGTGAAGGCGGGCAAGGCGGTCTTCCACGTCGAGTACAAGCTCGACACGGACCGGTTCTGCGGCAAGGCCAAGTCGCTGGGGTTCAGCTCGATGCGCAAGAAGCTCGAACTGGACGCCTGGCGCAAGCCCTGCTGAGGAGCTCGGCTCCCGTCGCGGGGGGGGGCAGGCCGCGAGGGAAAACCCCCAAGATGTACTTGGCCTCCACCCAGACTCACATCCCCCGACCAACCACCACACCCACCCCTTTCGA
>NZ_JBHVJT010000002.1:52799-228796 GCF_042798815.1 Kitasatospora sp. NPDC057738
ACTGTTTCTGTGGAAAGGCAAGGTCGTTGGGGTTCGGCTCGGTAAAAAAAAAGTTAGAATGGGATGCCGGGAGAAATCCTTGTTGAGGAGCTTGGTTCCTGTCGAGGGGGGGACCGGAAAGGGGGTCACCCGCGCGAGGGTCACTTGACCGCCAGCCAGATCACGCCGCCCAGGGCGACCAGCACGACGACGGCGATCAGCGCGATCACGCCGGTGCGGCTGCCGCTCTTGCTGCTGCCGTAGGTGGAAACGTTGCCCGGGGCCTGGGGCGCCGGGCTCTCGTCGACGAACGCCCGGAACATCTGGGTGCTGCCGGCGGGGTCGTAGTCGTTGTCAGCCATGGCACGGACTCTAACGAATCCGCCCACCTCGGGCACACCCCGGACCCCCGTCGCGCGGAACACACCACCCCCACGTGCGACAGCGGTACGACGGCTCCGTGAAGACCGCGCGGTTCACGGAATGCCCAGCCGCGCAATCCGGTTGACTTCTCCCATGACCGGAAACCACAGCCGGGTCCGCCTCGGCACCTCCGACCTGTCCGTCTTCCCGCTCTCCCTCGGCGGCAACGTCTTCGGATGGACGGCCGACGAACAGCAGTCCTTCGCCGTCCTGGACGCCTACGCGGCAGCCGGCGGCAACTTCGTCGACACCGCCGACGTCTACTCCGCCTGGGCCCCGGGCAACACCGGCGGCGAGTCCGAGACCGTCCTCGGCAACTGGCTGCGCAGCCGCGGCAACCGCGAGGACATCGTGATCGCCACCAAGGTCGGCATGCACGCCGAGCGCAGCGGCCTGGGCGCCGCCAACGTCAAGGCCGCGGCCGAGGACTCGCTGCGCCGCCTGGGGGTCGAGCGGATCGACCTCTACTACACCCACCGGGACGACGACACCCCGGTCGAGGAGTTCGTCACCGCGCTGGACGAGCTGGTCCGCGAGGGCAAGGTCCGGGCGGTCGCCGCCTCCAACATCTCCGCCGAGCGGCTCACCGAGTCGCTGGCCTTCGCCGAGCGCGAGGGCCTGGCGAAGTACGTCGCCGTCCAGCCGCACTACAACCTGGTCTCGCGCGGCACCTTCGAGGGCCCGCTGGCCGACGTGGTCGCCGAGCACGGTCTGGTCACCGTCCCGTACTACGCGCTGGCCTCCGGTTTCCTGACCGGCAAGTACCGTCCCGGGGTCGACGGCGTGGAGAGCGCCCGCGCCGAGGGCGCCGCCCGCTACCTGGCCGAGCCGCGCGGCCCCAAGGTGCTGGAGGCGCTGGACTCCGTCGCCGCGGAGCTGGAGGTGGAGCTCGCCTCCGTCGCCCTGGCCTGGCTCGCCGCCCGTCCGACGGTCGCCGCCCCGATCGCCAGCGCCCGCACCGTCGAGCAGCTCCCGCCGCTGCTGGCCGGCGCCACCCTGGAGCTCACCCCGGAGCAGACCGCCCTGCTGGACGCCGCCTCCGCCTGAGCCCGCCCGGCGCCACGGCTGCTCCGCCCCGCAGCCGCCCTGGACGCGGTCCGGGCCCCGACAGCGCGCCGCTGTCGGGGCCCGGACCGCGTTCGGGTTCCGCGGCTACGGCCGGCCGAAGTGGGTCGGGTAGTAGCCCGGGCTGAGGGTCGAGATCCGGACGGTCGTCCCCGGCCGGGGCGCCTCCACGAAGGTGCCGCCGCCCAGGTAGATCCCCACGTGGTGGATCCCCGAGGCCCGGCCGCTGTCGGACCAGAACACCAGGTCGCCGCGGCGCAGTTGCCCGGCGCTGATCGGCGTGGTCGCCGCGTACTGGTCGTCGGCCACCCGCGGCAGGCTGATCCCCGCGCGCCGGTAGGCCTGCTGGACCAGCCCCGAACAGTCGTAGCCGGACGGGCCGTTGCCGCCCCAGACGTACGGCTTGCCCAGTTGGGCGAGCGCGTAGTCGATGGCCGCCTCCATGCTTCCGGGGGCCGGCGAGGACTTGGCCGACGGACGGCTCGCGGGGGCCGCGGGCTGCGCGGGGGCCTGGGCCGAGCCGCCGGACTGCCCGGTGCGGCTCGTGTAGACGTCGTAGTGGCTGGTCCAACGCCACTCGCCGGAGCCGTTCTTGAACCAGTACTTCGACCCGTCCCAGCCCTGGCGCATCCCGGCGGAGGAGGCCGAACCGTTGGAGGCGGCCTGGGCGGTGGCGCCGGCCGAGCCGGCGGACTGCCCGGTGCGGCCCGCGTAGACGTCGTAGTGGCTGGTCCAACGCCACTCGCCGGAGCCGTTCTTGAACCAGTACTTGGACCCGTCCCAGCCCTGCTTCCCGGCCGCGGCGTGCGCGGATCCGGCGCCGGCCGTCAGGCCGACGACGCCGGCGCCCGCCAGCACGGTGGTGGCCAGACAGGTGCTCCGCACGGCCCGGTGTATTCGGCTGCCGCCGGCCGCCGCCGCGGAGCGGGCGGTGCGCGGCCGGACGACGCAGTTCGGGCAGCCGCAGCCCGCGATCGCGGGGATGCTGCCGAGTCGCTCCTCGAAGCCGATCAGACCGGGATCACCGTCGGGGCCGCCTGAGCCGATGGTGACGGCGGGTTCGGCGTACGCGCCGGTGGCTATCCTCATGCGGGTCGTCCTTCCTTCCGCCCGGCGCGGGCGGCCGGGGACGGTACCGAGGCGGCCACTCCGGCCGGGGCGACGAAGGCGACCAGCAGCTGTTCCATCAGCGCGCTGCGGGCGGCCTCGTCCAGTTCGTGCGCGGTCGCCCGCTCCAGACGGCGGACGGCGAGCGCCGCCGCCTCCACCGCGTCGTCCACCAGCACCGTGCGCAGGCCCGCGTCCAGGTCGGCCAGCCGGCGCCGGCGCATCGACTCGGCCACCTCGGGCGCGTACTCCAGGGCCAGCGGCTGCACCGAGTAGACCTCCAGGCCGGCCGGGGCGGCCTCGGCCGCCAGCGCCCTGGTCATCTCGTCGGCGAACCACTGCCCGTCGCGCAGCGCGGGACCGGGGGCCGCGTTGCTGTCGCAGGGCAGGGTGGACGCGGTGCGGGTGAGCACCGCCTGGACCTGCTCGCGCAGGTAGCTCTCGTGGTCCTCGATCGCCAGCAGCGCCCGCGCGGTGTCCTTGACCCGCCAGACGATCAGCAGCCGGACCACGATCGGCGTGCCGGTGCGGTCCACCACCTTGACCGGCTCGCTGCGCCAGTGCCGCAGCCGCACGTCCACCCGACGACGGCGCAGCAGCGGGTTGACCCAGACCAGGCCGGCCCGGCGGACAGTGCCCCGGTAGCGGCCCCAGCGGGTCAGCACCCGGGTCTCGCCGCCCGCGTTGGCCAGCAGTCCGGCGAGCGCGAGCACCACCAGCAGGCCGGCCGCGGCCGCCGCGGCGATCCACTGCGCGTCCACCTCCACCCGGCCGCTCTCCCGTGCGGCGGTGCCGCGCAGGTCGGGCAGCGCGTCCCAGTACGGGATGACGCCGGTGCGCAGCAGCACGAACAGCACACCGGCCACGCCGATCAGCACGGCCAGCAGGGCGATCCAGCCGGGCAGCGCGGCGGCGCGGTGCTCGCGCAGCGCCTGGTCGGCGCGCGGCGGGCGCCGGGAGGTGGTGGTGGTCTGGGTTCCGGCCGCCGTGGCGTCCAGCAGCTCGACGGTCTCGGGGGCGGCCGTCTCCAGCGGGTCGCGCCGGTCCGCCGGGCCGGCGTGCGCGGGGCTCGGGACGACGGCCAGCGGGGTGGTCGCCGGCCCGCTGTCGGCCGGGCCGTCCGACGTGACGGTCCTGATGGCCGTGGTTCTGGCCAGCGGGCTGGAGCCGAAGGCGGAACGTTCCGGCACTGCCGGCGGAAGCACCTTGGGCAGATTGTCGGGTCGCTGCGAAGAATCGCGGGTGACGTCCATGCACGGATCCTCTGGGTCGGTGTGTCGCGCAACGGGCGGCCCGGATCTGACGGGCAGTGCCAGGGTCAGGCTAAGTTCATACGTCATCAAATGCGACATTTGAACCGAGGTGTGTCGACATTTACTGACGAATCATCCAAAGCCGACCTGACGCGCAGGCACATGAGCGGATGGTCGGGACAGTTCGGCGCCGATCAGCGCCGAGGAGCACCGGCCCTGCGGGCGAACACCCGACGGGTGATCAGCCCCAGACCGGTGAGCACCAGCAGGACTCCGGCGAGCCAACCGCGCCGGCCGGCCTCCCCGGGCCGTCCGGACGCGCCCTGCGACGGCTCCGCCGGAGGAGCCGCCAACGGCCGGGCCGCAGATCGGATGGACTCGGCGGGTTCGGCGGGTTCGGCGGGTTCGGCGGGTTCGGCGACGGCCCCGGCCGAGTCGGCAGCTCCGGCGGTTCCGGCGGCCGCTCCGGCGGTCCCGGCCGGCGAGGGCGCGGACTGCACCGCGGCGACAGCGGCCGGCAAGGCGCCGACACCGTCGGCCGGGGCCGGAGCCGGAGCCGGAGCCGGGGAGACGGTCGCGGCGGTCGAGGGGATCGGGGCGACGAGCCCGGTGGACGCGACGGACGCGGTGGCCACGGTGGCCGACGCCGGGGCCGAAGCGTCCGGACGCGACTTCGGTGCCACCGACGACGCCACCACCGGACCCGCCGTCACCGGCCGGGCTCCCGCCGACGGAACCACGATCGGCAGCGCCGCGGGCACCTCCGAAGGCACCGCCGCGACCGACGGGCTCGGCGAGGCCACCGCCGAACCCTGAGCGCTCGGGCCCGACCCGGCGAGGTTCGACGGCACCGCCGACGCACCGGACGCCACCGGGCCCGGCGACGGCGACCCGGGTGCCGCAGGACTCGCCGCCGGACCGGACGCCGTCACCGTCGTCGCTGCCGTCGTCGGACTGGGCCGGGCCGAGGCCGAGGCCGACCTGGTCGGGCTCCCGGCCACCGGGCTCGACACCTCCGCGGCCGGAGCCGAAGCCGTCGGACCGACTGCCGTCGAACCCTGTGCCGTCGAACCCTGTGCCGTCGGACTCGGCGACACCGAACCCGACGCCGCGGGGCTCGACGCCACCGGACCCGACGCCGCCGGGCTCGACGCCGCCGGACCGGGCACCGCGCCCGCAGCGGCGACCCGTACCGGCACCGGCTCCGCCGCGACCTCGTTGCCCGCCCGGTCGGTCGCCGTGACGAGCAGCCACTGGTCCCCGTCCGTCAGGTCCCGGTTGGCCGTGCAGCTCCAGCTCCCGTCGAACGCCGCCGTGGCCCCGCAGAGCACCGTCCGCCGTTCCGCCTCCGAGGACGCCCCGGGCCGCACCGTGACCAGCACGTTCCCTCCCGGCTCCGCCCGGCCGGCCAGCTTCGGCCGGCTGACCCGCACGGTCTCCCCCGGGGCCGGGGAGGTGAGCACCGGCCGCTGCGGCAGGCCGGTGTCGACGACCAGCTCCACCGGCGGCCCGGCCGTCCGGTTCCCCGCCGCGTCGACCGCGACCGGGGTGAGCAGGTGCTTCCCGTCCGTCAGGTTCTCGACCGGCAGGCAGGACCACCGGCCGTCCGACGGCACCCCCGTGATGCACAGGTCGTCGCCCGAGCCCCGTTCGACGACCGAGACGGTGCTGCCCGCCTCGCCGGTGCCGGTGAGCCGGAGCCCCGGGTCGTTGGTGTAGGCGGGGACGGTGAGCGCGGGGGCGCCCGGCGGCACGCTCTTCACGCTGACCCCGACCGGCTCGCCGCGCAGCACCACACCGCCGGTGGTGGTCTCCACCGGGGTGAGGGCGTGCGGACCGGGTGCCAGCCCGGTGTCGGGGCGGCAGGACCAGTCGCCGCCGCGCAGGACCTTGGCCTTGCAGAGCGCGGTGTCGCCCTCGACGACCTCCACCGTGGCACCGGACACCGCGCCCCCGCCGCTGATCCGCGGGCGGGCGTCGGCGAGCACGGCCCCGTCGACCGGCTCGGCGATCTCCGGCCGGGCGGCGCCGACGGTCAGCTCGATCCGCTGGTCGGTGACCTGTCCGGAGTCGGCGAACCCACCGGAGGAGACGAGCTGGCCGCCGTCGCGGCCGATCCGCAGCCGGGCCCAGGTCCCGCCGGAGGCCGCACCGGCCGGGACGGTCCACTCCAGGGTGGCGGTGTCGGCGCCCGGCGGGACCTCGGTCTGCACCCGCTCCGCGGGGTCGAACCGGCCGGTGCGGTCGAAGTCGATCCAGCCGGCCAGGGTCGCGGGCTGGTCGCCGACCGCGACCGGGACGGTGAGCCGGTAGTAGTGGCCGATCGCGGCATCGGCGGGGAAGGCGATCGCCGGGTCGGCGCCCTGGTACTCGCCACGGCCGGGCTGGAGACCGGCCCGGGGGCCGTCGAACGGGCTGCGCGGGGCCGCCCCGTGGTCGGGCCGGACCAGCGGCCCGCTGCCCGGGTCCTTGGCGGACCGGCTGCCGGCGGTGCGCGCCGGACCGGCCGCGTCGGCGCCCAGGAAGAGGTCGGTGACCACGTGCGAGGCGTTGCCGTAGTCCTGCGGGGCGGTGCCGAGGCCCTCGTCGACGGTGACGGTGTAGGCCTGGTGCAGGACGGGCGGGGCGGTGGTGCTGCCGGCCCGGGCGACGGAGCGCTGCTCGACCCGGAACACCGCGGTGCGGACCGTGCCGGCCAGTTCCAGCGAGCCCTCGGCCGCCGAACCGGGTTCGCCGTCGGACGCCCCGTCCGGGCTCGCGGGGGCGAGGACGTTGCCCTCGACCGTCCAGCCGGGCCAGTCCGTGCGGTCGACCAGGGCGGGGGCGGCCGGCGAGCCTCCGGTCACGGTCAGCCGGGTTGCCGTGCTGGCGCTGCCGGAATTCCCGGTGGCGAGCGCGGCCAGGCCGCTGAGGTGCAGCCGGGGATTGCGGACCGGGCGGGAGAAATCCAACCGGAGCGTTCCCACGGTGCGCCAGGAGCCGTCCGCCTGCGGACGGTCGGGGGCGAGGTCGAAGGTCTGCGCGGGATCTCCCGGCCGCATTCCGTCGGCATAGCGGGCGGCGGGGAGACCGGCGGCGGAGCGGTCCGCCAGTTCGCCCGGTGCGGCGGTGACGCCGGTGCCCGGGGCGGCGTCGAGATCGAACCGGACCGAAAGTCCGGAGGGCAGCACCGCCCGGTGCTCGGCGGACCAGGTGTCGGGGGACTGGCGGGCCACCGAGAGCGGGGCGTTCCACGTGGTCAGCAGCCCGGTCGCGAGGACGGCCAGGGCGGCAGCCGTAAGGGAAAACTGTCGGCTCATCCGGCTCTCCTTCGCGGTGGGCTGCCGGGCTGGCGGGCAGGCGGGCAGGCTGCACAAGATCCGACGAAAAGGAATCACGGCCCTGGGCCGGGCATACGGCGACACCTGTGCTTTTGGCCGTGTCCCACCCGATCGGCGGTCATTCGGGCGGCAGGACGGGATGTACCCGAAACAGCTGCATTTCATCCATTAGGCGGCAATCGGCACCACTCGAACGGCCGCAAGAACGGGAACTCCGGACCCATCCGGGGGACACCGGTCCCCGGGACGGAACCATCCACCGAAAGGCTCTGTTCGAATCAGTGGCCCGGCGCGCCGGGGAACGGGAGAAGCCCCCGGCCGGTGGCCGGGGGCTTCTCGATGGTGCGCTCAGCAGGATTCGAACCTGCAACCTCTTGATCCGTAGTCAAGTGCTCTATCCGTTGAGCTATGAGCGCAAGGAACGGGCGAACCCGATCTTGCGAAGGTTGGTGCGCTCAGCAGGATTCGAACCTGCAACCTCTTGATCCGTAGTCAAGTGCTCTATCCGTTGAGCTATGAGCGCTCGCCCTGGTGAACGTTGTCTCCGGGGCGTTGCGGGGACAACATTACATGACCTGCGGCGTAGGACGAAATCGGTTGATCCGGGCCCCCGCCGACCCCCTCCGGCCCCGCTCGGGGCCCCGCTCCGGGTCGCACCCGCACCCGCACCCGCGCTGTGTCCGGGAACGCGAAGAGCCCCCGTCGACGAGATCGTCGACGGGGGCTCCCGACTGGCGGAGGCTGAGGGATTTGAACCCTCGATCAGGAATAACCCCGAAACCGCATTAGCAGTGCGGCGCCATAGACCGGACTAGGCGAAGCCTCCCCACATGGATCGCATCCGCGCGAGCGGACCCGTTCCGTGTGTCAGTGATGATGCCACAACCGTGGGGCTCGGCACCAACCACCGCCAACGTTACTAGGCGGGTCGACCCCGCCGCAAAGAAGAATGAGATACTGCCGTCTCCGGAGGAGCTGCCCCGAGCCGAGGAGACCTGTCGACGTGAGCAGCAGGCCGATCCGAGGCGCTGCTCGCCTCGCCGCCATACTCGACGCCCTGCCCGACGCGTTGCTGCTGGTGAACAGCAACGGCACCGTCGTGGACGCCAACAGCGCGGCGGTCCAGGCGTTGCAGGCGCCGGGCACCTCACTGGTCGGCATGGGCGTGCTGGGTCTGCTGCCCGAGTTCGACCCCAGCCGCATCCCCGGCTCGATGCGCCCGGCCACCCGCGACGACGAGGCCCTCGACCGCCCGGTCCGGATGACCGCCCACCGCACCGACGGCACCACCTTCCCGGTCGAGGTCTCCGGCAACGACTTCGCCGACGACGGCGACGGCCGCGGCTACGCGCGCTCCCCGTACGACTCGTACCGCGAGAACTCGCCCTCCTCCTCCGACCTGCTCCTGCTGCTGGTCCGCGACCTGTCCGGCCGGCTCGGCGTCGAGGCCGAGCTGCGCCGCCAGCACAAGCAGACCGAGATGATCCTGCGCGCCGCCGCCGAGGGCGTGCTCGGCGTGGACCTCGAAGGCCGCTGCGTGCTGGTCAACCCGGCCGCCGCGCACATCCTGGAGTACCGGGCGAGCGAGCTGGGCGGGCGCGAACTGCACCCGCTGATCCAGCACTCCCGGGCCGACGGAACCCCGCTGGCGCTGGAGGAGTCGGCGCTGCTGGACACCCTGACCTCCGGCCGCAAGCACCGGGTGCGCGGCACCGTGCTGTGGCGCAAGGACGGCCGGCCGGTCACCGTCGACCTCACCACCGCCCCGGTCCGGGACGGCGACCAGCTGGTCGGCGCGGTGATGACCTTCACCGACCGCAGCCGCGAACTCGCCCTGGTCGCCCGCAACGAGCACCTCACCGCCGTCCTGGAGAGCGAGCTGGGCGGCGCGCTGAACGCGCTGAACCAGCGGCTCGACGCGCTCGCCGCCGACCCGGCCGGCCAGCTCTGGCCGGAGGCCAACTGGACGCTGCGCCGGCTGGCCGCCGAGTGCCGCCGGTTCGGGAAGCTGATCGACGGGGTGCTCGACCACCAGCGCTGCGAGGCCGGCGAGAGCGCCGGCAGCGAGGCCAAGGACGGCAAGGACAGCAAGGACGGCAAGGAGCCCAAGGCCGGCAAGGACGCCAAGGACGGGCGGACGCCCGCGCCCCGGGTGCCGGTCGGCCTGGACAAGGTGGTCCGCCGGGCCGTCGACGTGGCCGGCGAGCTGGTCGGCCCCGGCCGGGTGCGGTTCTCGGTGCACGCCGCCGCGGTCGAGGTGATCGCCGACGAGCGGCGGCTCGCCCAGGCACTGGCCCACCTGGTCGCCGACGTCAGCGGCATCGGACTGGCCCTGGACCCCCCCGACGCCCCCTCCCCCGGCCTGGCCGTGCCCGGGCTGAACGGCGCCGCCACTCCCGCACTGCCGCCCGCACCCGACCTGCCGACCGTCGTGCTGGCCGCCGCCCAGCGCGGCGAGGTCGCCCGGGTCGAGATCCGCGGCCCCGGCGTCGGCGGCAGCCCCGTCCACCTGCCGATAGCCCGCGCGGTGGTCGAGCGCCACGGCGGCGTGCTCCAGCCGCACGAGCTGCCCGGCAAGGCCGGCACCACGTACGTCGTCGAGCTGCCGCTGGACCCGGTCGCCGCGAAGGCCGCCGCCGAGCGCGCCGCCGCCGAAGGCCGCTCCGACCGGCCCAAGGAGAGCGACAGCGCCGTCCTGCCCGAGCTTCCGGGCATCCCGCAGCTGCCCAGCAGCGGTGAGAGCACCGAACCCGCGGCGACCGCCGAACAGCCCGGCGCCGAGGCCCCCGAAGCCCCCGCCGCGGAGCGGGCACCCGCCGAGGAGCCCCCCGCCGAACGGCGCGGCCGCCGAGGCCGACCGGCCGCCGAGGCCCCGGAGTCCGACACCCCCGGCACTCCCGGCACCTCCGGCACCCCCGATGCCCCCGACATTCCGGCCGACCAGTGGCCGAACGCCCCCGCCCGGGTCGAGCGGGCCGTCCCCGAGCAGTGGAACGGCACCGGCAACGACCCCGCGTACGGCCGCCAGGGTCTGCCCGGACCGGACGGAGCCCAGAGCGACCCGTGGGGCAAGGACGACGGCCGCTCCGGCCCCGCCTACGCCGTGCCCGTCGAGGGCCACCGGGCGCCGCCGAACCGCCCCGGCGGGCGCGAGCCGCTCGCGCTCGGCCCGGCCCCCGCGCCCACCGCCCCGGACGGCACCCCGCCGGCCGGCACCCCGACCGCCCCGACCACCGAGGCCGCCCAGGAGCAGGCCCCGGGCGAGACCAAGCACCGGCGCCGCCGCGCGCTGCCCTCGACCGAGGAGTCCTCCGGCGGCTTCGCCCTGCCCGGAGCGGCCGACGCCCCGGTCTACCCCGGCCTGGAGCACGCCCTGCCGGCCGGTCCCGCGCCCGCGCTGCCCGAACCGGGCGCCGCCGCGCCGACCGGACGCCGCCGCCGGCTGGCCGTCCCGCCGGGACCGGACCCGGACGCCCTGGTGAACGCCTCCGCTCAGGCCGGTCCGGTCGGCCAGGTCGAGCACGTCGGCCAGGTCGGCCAGGCGCTGCCCTCCCCCGGCACCGCGCTGGCGCCCGCCCGCGCCGCCCTGCCCGCCGCCGAGGAGCCGTCCGGCCCCCGCCCGGTCGGCACCGGCCTGGGCGAGCTCGCCCCGCCGCGCCAGCTCGGCCCCGCGCCGGTGCCCGCCACCGCGCCGCAGCCGCCCGTACCGGCCGAGGCCCACCGGACCGCGCCGCGCCCGATGGCCGAGCTCCCGCCCGCCGACGAGCGGCCCGCCGACGAGCAGCCGTCCGCCCCGACCGGCGAACTGGCCAACACCCGCCGGCTGCTGGTCTGGCCCGAGCCCGACCCGGCCACCAAGCAGGCCCTCCAGGCACGCGGCTACCTGCCGGTGATCGTCCGCTCCCGCGAGGAGGTGGACGCCCAGGTCCCCGGCTTCCCCGCCGCCCTCTTCGTCGACCCGCTGACCGGCCCGATCACCCGCACCGCGCTCCAGTCGCTGCGCACCGCGGCGCTCAACCGCCGGGTCCCGGTGCTGGTCACCGCCGGCCTCGGCCAGGCCACCCGGGACGCGGCGTACGGGGCCGACCCGGCCGTCCTGCTGCGCGCCCTCGCACCGCGCGACGGCGAGCACCACGCCCCGCGGGTGCTGCTGGTCGAGGGCGACCCGGACATCGCCGCCGCCATGATCAGCAGCCTGGAGCGGCGCGGCATGCACGTCGAGCACGCGGTGGACGAGAACGACGCGGTGGCCCGGGCCAGCAGTGTGCAGCCCAACCTGGTGGTGATGGACCTGCTGCAGATCCGCCGCCGCCGGGTCGGCCTGCTGGACTGGCTGCGCGCCAACGACCGGCTGCACCGCACCCCGCTGGTGGTCTACACCTCCGTGGACCTCGACCCGCGCGAACTGCCCCGGCTGCGGACCGGCGAGACCGTGCTCTTCCTCGCCGAGCGCTCGACCAGCGAGGACGTCCAGTCCCGGATCGTCGACCTGCTCGGGCGGATCGGTGCGATGGGCGAGGCGGGCGTCGCCGCCGCGGGCTGACTCCGCCGCGGGCCGGCTCCGTCGTGGGCCGGCTCTGCGGCCCTCGGGCTCTCGGGCTCTCCGGCACTCCGGCACGTGAAAGGGCCGGCCGCCCCCGTTCCGTACGGGGGCGGCCGGCCCTTTCGGCCGGTCACTCCTTGCCGAGCACCGTGACGTCCAGCTCCTGCGCCGCGTAGCCGGCCCGGATCACCTTCTTGTCGAACTTGCCGACCGAGGTCTTCGGCACCGACTCCACGATCGCCCAGCGCTCCGGCAGCTGCCAGGAGGCGATCCGCTCGCCCAGGAAGGCCCGCAGCTCCTTCAGGCCGACGGCCGCGCCCGGGCGCAGCACCACGGTCGCCAGCGGGCGCTCGCCCCACTTCTCGTCCGGGACGGCGACCACGGCGGCCTCGGCCACGTCGGGGTGGGCCATCAGGGCGTTCTCCAGCTCGACCGAGGAGATCCACTCGCCGCCGGACTTGATGACGTCCTTGGCCCGGTCGGTGAGGGTCAGGTAGCCGTCCGCGGTGATCGTGCCGACGTCGCCGGTGCGCAGCCAGCCGTCCTCGGAGAACTTGTCGTCCGGGCGGACCGGGTCCTGGCCGGCGCCGCCGTAGTACGCCCCGGCGATCCACGGGCCGCGCACCTCCAACTCGCCCGCCGAGACGCCGTCATGCGGCATCCGCTCGCCGCCCGGGCCGATCAGCCGGGCCTCGACGGAGGCCGGGAAGACGCCCTGGGTGACCCGGTACGGCCACTCCTGCTCGGGGGTGAGGCCGCCCGGCGGCTGGGCGAAGGAGCCGAGCGGGGAGGTCTCGGTCATGCCCCAGGCGTGCAGCACCCGGATGCCGTGGCGCTCCTCGTAGGCCTTCATCAGCGACGGCGGACAGGCGCTGCCGCCGATGACCACCATGCGCAGGCTGGAGGTGTCGTAGTCGCCCGCGTCGAGTTCGTCCAGCAGGCCGGCCCAGATGGTGGGGACGGCGGCGCTGACGGTCGGGCGGACGGCGGCGATCATCTCGGCCATCGGCTTGGGCTGGAGGAAACGATCCGGCATGAGCAGGTTGGCGCCGGACATGAAGGCCGCGTGCGGGATGCCCCAGGCCTGGACGTGGAACATCGGCACCACCGGCAGCGCGGTGTCGCGCGGGGTGAAGGCGAAGTTGTCGCCGGTGTTCACCTGGAGGCAGTGCAGGTAGACCGAGCGGTGGCTGTAGAGCACGCCCTTCGGGTCCCCGGTGGTGCCGGAGGTGTAGCAGAGCACGGCGGCCCGCCGCTCGTCGATGTCGTGCTGCCACGGGTACTCGGTGGGCCGGCCGGCGATCAGCTCCTCGTAGTCGTGCACCGCGCCCGCGAAGCCGGCCAGCACCGAGCGGTCGCCGGGGCCGCTCACCACGATGTGCCTGAGGGTCGGCGCGAGGTCCGGGAGGACGGCGGCGAGCAGCGGCAGGACGGAGCCGTTGACGATGATCACGCGGTCGGCGGCGTGGTTGACGATGAACGACAGCTGTTGGGAGGGCAGCCGCAGGTTCAGCGTGTGCAGCACGGACCCCATCGCGGGGACGGCGAGGTACGCCTCCAGGTGCTCGGTGTTGTTCC
Source organism: Kitasatospora sp. NPDC057738 (assembly GCF_042798815.1). Taxonomy (NCBI): domain Bacteria; kingdom Bacillati; phylum Actinomycetota; class Actinomycetes; order Kitasatosporales; family Streptomycetaceae; genus Kitasatospora; species Kitasatospora sp. NPDC057738. The sequence continues at coordinate 66,068 of NZ_JBHVJT010000002.1, forward strand.
ACATCAAGGTGGCCACCCGGTCGTCCGCGGTCACCCCCAGCTCGTCGCGCAGCGCGCACGCGAGCTGCGCGGCCCGCGCGCCGACCTCGGCATAGGTCCGGACGACCGGCCCCGTGCCGTCCCAGGTGGTCACGGTCGAGCGGCCGTGGATCGTCGACCCGTGCTCCAGGATTCGGGCGACGGTGAGCGGTACGTCCTGCATCGTGCTGAACACGGGTCCTCCTCGACCTGGCGGCACTGGGGGCTGCGCCTGCGGCACCTACCGGGCGGTAATGCGCGCCGACGTGCCCGATTGTGCCGCCCCCACCCCCCGCTGTCAGTATCCCGGCCCCGTTGCACGGATCACGGATTCGTCCCGGTTCCGCCCTCCGCCCGCTGCCGCACCCCCTCCGGCAGCTCGGCCCCGACCGCGGCGCGATGCCGATCGGTGAAGATCCACACCTGCCCGCCGCCGGCCAACGCCGCCGTCAGCACCAGGGCCACGAGCGCTCCGCTCCGTCGATGCGACTTCCGATGCCCCGTCACTTCTTCGGCTGTCCACCGACGGTCGTGAGCACGCTCCTGCGGCCCCCGCGTTCGTCGCCGGGCGCTGTCGGCGCCGGTCCCGGGGACGGGGCCGGTACCGGCGTGCCGGCCTTGGCCACCGGCCCGCCGCCGAAAACCTCCCAGATCCTGTTCGACACCCGATCCCCCCGGTTCTTCCGGTTCCGCGCCGTCCGGACGAACCTATCCGGGGCGCGGGCGGTGATCCGGCGAATCGTCGAACAGACGGCGATGAACGGCTCGGTGCGGCGGCGGGGAGGTCAGGGGAGGTCGGGGCGGGTGAGGCGGAGGGAGTTGGCGGGGTCGGGGAGGTAGGCGGGGTCGAGGGTCCAGCCCTGCTCGGCGGCGATGCGCAGGGCCTGGTGGGCGCCGGCGCCGCGGTAGGTGGCGCGCTTGAGCTGGATGCGGTGCGCGGGGGTGGTGCCGGGCGTGGTGCCGGGGGTGCGGGCGGCGGCGGCGCGGATGCGGGTGGCGTCGCGTTCGAGGATGCGGCGGATGTGGCGGTCCCAGGCGGCGGGGCTGTTGGTGAACTCGGCGCGGAAGGCGCGCGGGCCGACGGTCCAGCGGGCGCCCCAGCGGTCCCAGTGGTCGGGCTCGGGGCGGCTCACCCAGCAGGTGAGCAGGCCGTACACCGGGACGTAGAGGACCTGGAGCAGGAGGACGAACGGCAGCAGCGGCGCGAAGCGGACCGGCTGCGGGCCCCACGGGGTGCCGGGGGCGGCGGGCGGGTCCTGCGGGGAGGGGGCGTTCAGGGCGGCCGGGGCGGGGAAGTGGCGGGCGAGGCGGACGTGCCCGGTGTCCGTCCCGGACGCCACGCCGTGCCAGCCGTGCCGCTCCGCGAGCCGGACCACGCCGGCCGCGCCGAGACCGCGGTAGAACCGCAGCGGGAGTCCGACCCGCATCACCCGGCCGAGGTCGGCCCGCACCTCGCCGTCGCCGGCCGCGTGCGCCGCCTCGGCGGCGGCGATCCGGCGGGCCAGGATCGGGGCGACGTAGCGCTCCCAGTGCTCCGGCCTGCCGGAGAGCTCGGCCCGCAGCCGGCGGGGCGGGACGAAGCTGCGGTTGACCTTCAGCCAGCCGTCGGAGTCGGGGCCTCCCCCGCTGTAGTCCGCGAGGAGCAGGACGACGAAGAGCAGCACCAGGCCGAGGACCCAGAGCGGCGCGTAGACCCACTGGAGGACGAACTGGACCAGCACGGCCAGGCGGTTGCGGCGCGGCGCGGGGCCGGGGAAGCCGCCGGGGCGGCCGGCTCCGGGCTCCGGCGGGGTGCCGAACCGGTCGGCGGCGTACGGCTGTTGGGGGGCGGGCTGGGCCGGGTGGACCGGGTGGGCCTGTTGCGCCGGGACGGCCTGCGGCTGCCGGGGCGGGTAGGACTGCGGCGGTGGCACCGGCTGCGCGTACGGGTTCTGCTCGTACGGGTTCTGCTCGTACGGGTTCTGCGCGTAGTGGTGCTGTCCGTACGGCGGCTGTCCGTACGGGTTCTGCGGTGGCGGCGCGCCGTACCCGCCGGTGCTGCCGCCGTACCCCTGCCCGTTCGCCATGCCGTTCCCCCGTGCTCGATCGGGGGCCACCCTACCGGCGGGGCTCAGTGGGCGGTCGGGCCGTCCACGTGGTTGCGGTCGACGGTGAGGGTGGCGCCGCCGAAGGTCTCCTCGACGTTCCCGTGGTACTGGTGGACGCGCTGGTGCAAGCTCCAGAGGTCGGGGGCGAGGCCGCCGGAGCCGTCGGTGTCGGCCCGGTCGTCCCAGCGGGCGTACCAGAGTGCGTCGGGCATCGGGGAGCTGCCGGCGCGGGCGGCGGCGGCGAGGTCCGCGATGCCGGAGTCGAGGCTGGAGTAGAAGCCGGAGCGGTAGTCGGCGTCGTGCAGGGCCGCGGTCCAGCCGAGGGTGAAGTCGACCACGGCCTGGCCGCAGGCCGGGTCGCGCATCGGGTAGGCCTCGATGTCCAGGTAGACCGGGCTGCCCTTGGCGAGTCCGAGCGCGCGCAGGGCCCGGGCGGCCTCCTCCGCCTCCTCCCGGCCCTGCTCGGCGGCCTTCGCCGGGTCGATCCGCTTGGGCTTGCGGCCCGGTTCGGCGCACGGCGCCTGCAGTCCGACGTGCACCGGCAGGAACCGCCAGCCCAGCGCCCGCGCCTGGCGCACCCACTCGGCGGTGAGCCGGGGCTGGTCGCAGCCGCGCTGGGAGCCGCTGGTGTAGATGCCGACCGCCCCGTACGGGGAGGCGTCGCGCCAGGTCGTCAGGGTGTCGAGCGACGGTGCGGTGCAGGCGTCGAAGGCGGGGCCGCTCCAGGTGTCGCGGACCCGGGGCGGGCCGGACCGGTCGGGCAGCGTGACGGCCCGGATGCGGGGGGCGGCGACGGCGGCCGGGACGGTGGCTTCGGCGTTCACGCCCGTCCCGTCGGTGGCCAGCAGGAGCACGAGGGCGGCGGCGAGGAGGGCGGCGGGGCGGAGAAGGCGCACCCCGCCTTGATACTGACGGTCCGTCGGGGGCTTGCCGCAACCACGCCGCAGCGCCCGCGCGAGTCCACCCTTTCGGACGCACCCGTCCGCATCCGTCCCGATTTTTGTAACGAGCTTGCCCGTTCATCACTCCTTACGGCAAACTCACAAATATGCCCACCTCCCGTACCAGCGAAACCCCTGCCGCCTCGTCGTCGGCCGCCGCCGTCGCCGAGGCCCTGGCCATGCCGCCCGCCCCCAAGGGCGAGCCTGCCGGCGAGCGGGGAAGCTGGCGACGAGGTGGGGCCTCCGGCCCCGCGGCGCCACCCGGGATCGACCCCGGCCGGTCCACCGGCCGGCTCGGCAAGGTCCTGCGGCGCCCGGAGAGGATCCCGGCGCCGCTTCTCTGTCTGACCGCGATGTTCCTGGTGCAGACCGGCATCGCCCTGTCCAAGCCGCTGTTCGGCCCGCTCGGCGTCAGCGGCACGACCTTCCTGCGGCTCGGCTTCGCCGCCGTCATCCTGCTCGCCGTCACCCGGCCCCGGCTCCGCGACAAGCGCCCGCGCGACCTCGTCGCGGCCGCGCTGCTCGGCGTGGCCTCGGCCGGAATGACCTTCCTGTTCGCCGGGGCGATCGACCGGCTGCCGATGGGCACCGCCGCCACCATCGAGTTCCTCGGCCCGCTCGCGGTCGCCCTGGTCTTCGCCCGGCGCGCCAGCCACCTGCTCTGGGCGCTGCTCGCCGCCGCGGGCGTGGTGCTGCTGACCCTGCTCGGCGAGGGGGACGGCGGCGGGTCGCTCGACCCGGTCGGCCTGCTCTACGCCTTCGGGGCGGCCGCCTGCTACGCCCTGTACATCATGTTCACCGACAAGGTGGGAGCGACCTTCCAGGGCTTCCAGGGCCTGGCGGTGTCGATGACGGTCGGCGCGCTGGCGCTGGCACCCTTCGGGCTCGGCCAGGCCTGGGACGGGCTGACCGCGCCCGGCGCCTCGCCACTGGGGCTGCTCGCCGCGGTGGCCGGGGTGTCGCTGCTGCTGCCGGTGATCCCGTACGCGCTGGAGATGACCGCGCTGCGACGGATGCCGCAGCGGGTGTTCAGCGTGCTGGTCAGCCTGGAGCCGGCGGTCAGCGCGCTGGTCGGGCTGGTGGTGCTGGGCCAGTTGCTGGGCGTGCCGCAGCTGGCCGGGATCGGCTGTGTGGTCGCGGCCAGCGTGGGCGCCACGCTGACCGGGCGGCGGTAGCCGCGCCTCCCCGGAGGACGTCAGCCCCGGGTGCTCCTCCGGGGAGGCGCGCCCCGGGGACGCCCTACGGCCAGAGCAGGGTGCGCGACCACTCCGGGGAACTGACCGGGCCGGTACGGGTGTAGCGCAGCCGGATGTGCCGGCGCTGGGCGTCGCCCTGCCAGAACTCCACCTCGTGCGCCCACAGGGTGTAGACCGCGTGCCCCGCCGCGACCGCGTCCGGGTACGTCTCCAGCCGGCGACGGGCGACCGCCTCCGCCTCGTCGTACTCGTCGACCGAGCCCAGCGGCTCGCTCTGCCGCCCGACCAGCGCGCCGACCCGGGCGGCGGGCGAGCGGGTGGCGAACTCGGCGGCGGCGACCAGGTCGGCGGCCCGCTCGACGGTGCCGCGCACCCGGACCTGGCGGCCCAGCTGCGGCCAGTAGACGGTCAGCGCGGCGGCCGGGTGACCGGCGAGCTGACGGCCCTTGGGGCTGTCGGCGGCCGCGGAGAAGTTCCAGCCGGTGCCGGCCGCGTCGACGTCGCGCAGCACCAGCACCCGGGCGTCCGGCATGCCGTCGGCGTCGACGGTCGAGAGGGTGAAGGCCTGCGGGTCCAGCACCCCGGCGTGCAGCGCGGTGGCGAGCCAGTCCACGAACAGCGGGCCGGGCTCGGTGGGGGCGGCCGCATGGTCGAAGGAGGGCAGCGGGCGGGCCATCGGCGGACGGCCGAGCAGCAGCTCGGGGACGGACCTGGGCCCGGGCCGGTGCTCGTGGACCGGCTCGGCAGACGGCTCCGGGCGCGTGGCCGCGGGCTCCGGTGCAGGCCTGGCCTCGCCCGGGCCCGTCAGGCCCTCCTCCTCCGCCGCCATCGCGCGCCCTTCCTTCCGATTGCCGCGGTCGCCGCCCCGGCCGGGCCGGCCCTTCGGGCCCGGGCACGTGGTGCGCTGTCGGAGCGCAACCGTACCGCCGTGCACCCACGGCTCCGGGCGCGGGCCCTCGGTGGACGGATCCGGGCCGGTCGGCGGGCGGTTCCGGGACGGGCGCCGGACGCGCCGGCACCGGCACCGGCACCGGCACCGGCACCGGACACACTCGTGGGCGGTGCCGCCATCGGCACCGCCCACGAGGCCGGTTTCGCGGTGACCCTTTCCGCGGCCGGTCGAATGCGCTGTTCCCTCTGCTGTACTGCGGTGGTACCTCGGTTTCCGTTACGACCGTTCCAACCGATCCGACCGTTCCGACCCGGTCCGGGCCCGTCCGCGGCTGCTCAGCTCAGCCGCGGCCACCCACGTCCGGCGCCCCCGCCTTCCGTGGTGCCCGGTGCCGCATCACGGCGGTCAGTTGAAGGTCGGGGCGACGACGACGTTGACGTCCTTGTTGCCCTGACCGGCCTGGACGTTCCCCGCGTTGTCCTTCACCGCGACGGTGTTGTCCTGGTTCGAGCCGCCGGAACCGGTGGCGGTCTGCTGGGTGGAGACGTAGTTGCCGTCGACCCCGCCGAACACGTTGCCGGTACCGGTGTTGGAGACCGCTCCGGCGTTGGAGCCGCCCTCGGCACCCGCGCCGTCGGCGGCGGCGGCACCACCGGCACCGGCCAGCAGCAGACCGGCCGCGAGCGGGCCGGCGAACAGTAGTCCGACTGTTCGACGGGTACGGATGCGAGCCATGAATGCCTCCAAGGAGCTGTTCACCGGGCAATGGTCGATCAAGGTGCGCAAGGTTCGTCGACCGGACGAACACCTGCGGGCTGCGACGCCGGAACACAGCCTTCCGCAACAAATCGACAAAGCACTAGCTCCCACAGCGATTTTCCCCCGTTAGCGTGATATCCAGCCGAGCGACGCATGGCGGCCGCGAAACCGGACCCTGCGTCGATGCACCCCGTCCGAGCTGGGAATTCACCCGGACGGCCGAGGATCGGGGCAGCTCGGCGAGCGGCGCAAACGGCGTCACACGGTCCGCCGGCCGCACCACCCCGGCGCATGCGAACCCGTGAACGCGCCCCCGAAAAGTTCGATCACCCTTCCATGTCGACTTTCCGACCATTCACGGACCATCGGAATGTCACACCGGGGCGGCAGGAGTGAAGGCCCCGTCCGATCCGACGAGATGACTCAGTGGAAATCAGATCATCTTGCCGGGATTCAGAATTCCCAGCGGATCGAAGACCGCCTTCAGCTGCCGCTGCAGGTCCAGCGCCACCGGGCCCAGCTCACGGGCCAGCCAGTCCCGTTTCAGCAGCCCCACCCCGTGCTCCCCGGTGATCGTGCCGCCCAGCTCCAGCCCGAGCGCCATGATCTCGTCGAAGGAGCGCTGGGCACGGGCCGTCTGCTCCTCGTCCGAGGCGTCGAAGATGACGATCGGGTGGGTGTTGCCGTCCCCCGCATGACTGACCACCCCGATGGTCAGCCCGTGCCGCTCGGCGATCGCCGCGACACCGTTCAGCATCTCCGCCAGCCGGGAACGCGGCACGGCCACGTCGTCGATCATCGTGGTGCCCAGCCGGTCCAGCGCGGGCAACGCCATCCGCCGGGCGGCCAGCAGCAGATCGGACTCCGCCTGGTCCTCGGCCGGCACCACCTCCGTCGCCCCGGACTCCCGGCACAGCTCCGCGACCCGCGCCAGCTCGGCCACCCGGTCCGGCCCGTCGAAGGCCACCAGCAGCAGCGCCCGGGTGGACTCCGGCAGGCCCATCCGACCCAACTCGTTGACGGCCCGCACCGAGACCGCGTCCATCAGCTCCATCAGCGACGGGGTCAGCCCGCGCGCCATCACCTCGCAGACCGCCGCCCCGGCCGCGTCCGCACTCGGGAACTCCGCCGCCAGGGCCAACTGCGGAGCGGGCGCCGGCCGCAGCGACAGAACCGCCCGGACCACCACACCGAGCGTCCCCTCCGAGCCGACGAACAGCCTGGTCAGGTCGTACCCGGCCACGCCCTTCGCCGTCCGGCGCCCGGTGGACAGCAGCCGCCCGTCCGCCAGCACCACGTCCAGCCCGAGCACGTACTCGCTGGTGACGCCGTACTTCACGCAGCAGAGCCCGCCCGCCCCGGTACCGATGTTGCCGCCGATCGTGCAGGACTCCCAGCTGGACGGGTCCGGCGGATACGAGAGCCCCAACTCCTCGACAGCACGGGAGAGTTCGGCGTTCACCACACCGGGCTCGACCACCGCGATCCGGTTCACCGGGTCGATCTCCAGGATCCGGTTCAGCTTCACCAGCGACAGCACGACGCAGCCGTCCACCGCGTTCGCCGCACCCGACAGCCCGGTCCGGGCCCCCTGCGGCACCACCGGCACGCGCAACTCGGTCGCGGTGCGCAGCACGTGCTGCACCTGCTCGACCGTCTCCGGGAACACCACCACCGCGGGCTGCCCGGCCGCGCAGAAGCCCGCCATGTCGTGGCGGTACGCGGCGGTCACGTCCGGGTCCACCACGACGGCCTCCGCCGGGAGGCCCTGCGCCAGTCGGTCCGTCAGATCACTCATCGCCGCCTCCACTCGCCGCCCGCCCGCCTCCACCTCCGCACTCTGCCCGGACGACCGGGGCCGGGCAAGTGGGCCGCGGGGCGGTTGGGGAACAGGAGGCGAACGAACGGGGGGACGCGGAGTGGCTCAGGCCCGGCGGAGGGCCGGGGTGGCCAGGGCGGTGAGCCCGGCGGCGGCGGTGGCCAGGGCGCAGAGCAGGGTGGGCAGGGCCGCGCCCGCCGCGTCCGCGAGCAGGCCCAGCAGGGAGTTCGAGAGCACCAGTGCCAGGCTCTGCACGAGCGTCAGCAGTGCCTGGACCCGGGAGAGATGGGTCGGCGGCGCGCCGGTCAGCACGAGCGGGCCGAGGTGGCAGGCGAACAGCCCCGAGCCGAGGCCCGCCACCGCGCTGCCGGCCACCGCCGCCACCGGCCCCGCGGCCGACGCCAGCAGCGCGATCCCCACCGAGGCCGCGCAGAGCCCGGCCGCCGCCCCCACCCCCGCCCGGGGCAAGGTGCCCCGCCGGGCGATCAGGCCGGCCACCGCCAGCACCCCGGCCGCCTGGCCGCCGCCCACCAGTCCCGCCGTCCCGGCCGCCCAGCCGTGTGTCCGGGCGAGCAGCGGACCGAGCAGTGACACCACCGGCAGCAGCGCCCCGGCCGCCGCGCCGGTGAGCAGCAGGGCGGCCCGCAGCAGTGGGTCGGCCACGGCGAGCCGGACGCCGGACGCCGCCTCGCGGAACAGTCCGGCCCGCGGACCGGACGGCCCGTCCTCCGGGGGCCGCACCCGCAGCAGGACCAGCAGCACGACCCCGAAACTCGCCGCGTCCGCCAGCGCCGCGCCGGACAGCCCGCCGGCCGCGACCAGCAGGCCGCCCAGCGGTGCGCCGAGCAGGACGGCGCTCTGCCCGCCGGCCTGCCGCAGGGCGAGCGCCCGGGGCAGCCGGTCCGCGGGCACCAGCCGGCGGGGCATCGAACCGCCGGCCGGGAGGTAAAAGGCGTCGACCGTCCCGATCACGGCCGCCGCCGCGACCAGCAGCCACAGCGGCGTCCCCCGGGAGGCCGCCACCAGGGCCAGCGCACCGGTCGCGACCAGCATCACCGTGTCCCCGGCGAGCATCACCCGACGGGCGCCGAAGCGGTCCGCGACCGCGCCGCCCAGCAGGACCAGCGCGGTGCGCGGCACCGTGATCGCCGTCAGGACCAGCCCGGCCGCGCCGCCGCCGTGCGCGGAGGCGGCCCAGCCGAGGGCGAAGTACAGCGCGGCGTCACCCAGCAGTCCGGCCTGGACACCGGCCAGCCAGAGCAGGTACCTCCGCGGCAGCGCGGCCCGCGGAGCGACAGTGGCAGTGGTCATGCCGGGCGACGCTAGGGCCCTCGACCCGGTCGAGGGCAAGCGCGGCTACCGCCGGACCACCGGCTCCTGCAGCTCGGTGACCCACCCGGCCCGGTCCTCCGGGCACTCCAGGTACAGCTCCCGGGCGTAGCCGGCCGAGCGGTAGCCGTTCTCCTCGATGAAGCGGGCCAGTTCCTGGCCGGTGCCCAGCACGTCGTCCATCGGGCCGCGGTGCACGATCGTCGCCGCCTCCTCGATCGGCGGCAGGTCGAGCACCTCGAAGTCGTGCTCACCCGGCCGCACCGACGGGCCCACCGGGACGGCCACCAGGACCAGCACCGAGCCGTCGCCCTCCGGCGCGTCCTGGTAGCGGGCGACGGACGGGCCGGCCGCCTCGACCCCGGCCGCGGCCAGCCTCCGGCACAGTTCGGCGAACAGCGGCCCGATCACCGGGCCGATGTCCTCCGGCTCGTAACTCGCGGCCGCACCGGCCAGTTGGGCCACCCGGACGGACGGCACCCGCTTCACCACGACATCGTGTGCGGACATGGTCCCCTCGCTCTCGATCGTCCGGAGCCTCGCCTCCACCCGGGCCAGCCGCAGCTCGTCGGCGGCGATCGCCTCGGCGAGCTGGGCCCGCCGCAGCCGCAGCATGCCGCGCAGTTCGGCCGCGTCCACCTGCTCGTCCAGCACGGCGCGCACCTGCTGCAGGGTGAAGCCGAGCTCCTTGAGCGCGATCACCCGGTTGAGCCGGGCGAGTTGGGACGCCTCGTAGGAGCGGTACCCGCTGACCGGGTCCACCCGGGCGGGCCGCAGCAGCCCGATCGCGTCGTAGTGGCGCAGCATCCGTACCGACACCCGGCCGTGGCTGGCGAAGTCTCCGATGTTCAACATGATGCGCCCACTCCATCCCCTGCCACCGTGTCAGGGTCAACCCGGCCGCCCGCATCCGTTCCACGACGGTTCCGAGGCCGGCGCCCGCGACCGCCCGGGAAACACCGAGGGCGGGTGCCGAGCGAACTCGGCACCCGCCCTGAGCAGGTGGTTCTCCTACCGGCGGAGAGCGTGGGATTCGAACCCACGGTACGGGGTCACCGCACGACAGTTTTCAAGACTGTTCCCTTAGGCCGCTCGGGCAGCTCTCCAGGCGGAGGTCAGCCTAACGGGTCCGGCGGGGTTCGGCGCACACGTTTCGGTGCGGGCGGGGGTCACGACTGGTCGCCCTCGCGCTGACCGAGGGTGACCTTGGTGTTGAAGGTCTGGCCGTTGCGGGTGTACTCGACGTCGACGGTCTCGCCGGGCTTGTGCGTCCAGATCCGGCTGACCAGGGCCGGGCCGTTGTCGATCGGCACGCCGCCGAGCTTGGTGATGACGTCGCCCGGCTTGAGGCCGGCCTTGTCGGCCGCGCCGCCGGGGGTGACGGCCGGCTGGCCCTGGATGTCCTTGGTCTGGATCTGCGCGCCGTCGCCCTTGTAGTCGTCGTTGCGCAGCACGTCGAGCTTGGCGTAGACCGGCTTGCCGGTCTTGATCAGGGTGTCCGCGACCCACTTGGCCTGGTTGATCGGGATGGCGAAGCCCAGGCCGATGCTGCCGGCCCGGCCGTTGGCGGAGGCGTTGGACTGGATCGCCGAGTTGATGCCGATCACCGCGCCGCCGGAATCGAGCAGCGGGCCGCCGGAGTTGCCGGGGTTGATCGAGGCGTCGGTCTGCAGGGCGTTCATGTACGAGGCCTGCGAGCCGGTGTCGTCGCCGGAGGCCACCGGGCGGTCCTTGGCGCTGATGATGCCGCTGGTGACGGTGGACTCCAGGCCGTACGGCGCACCGATCGCGACGGTGGCGTCACCGACGTTGACCTTGTCGGAGTCGGCCAGCGGCAGCGGGGTCAGCTTGCTCTTCGGCGGGTTGTCGATCTTGACCACGGCGACGTCGTAGCCCTCGGCGTGGCCCAGCACCGAGGCGCTGTAGGAGCTGCCGTCGGCGAACTTGACGGTCAGTTTGCCGCCGTTGAGGGTCGGCGCGACCACGTGGTTGTTGGTGAGGATGTGGCCCTCGGTGTCGAAGACGAAGCCGGTGCCGGTGCCCGACTCGCCGTTGCCCTGCGCCTTGATGGTGACGACGCTGGGCAGCGCCTTCTGCGCGATGGCGGCGATCGAGCCGGGGGCGGGCTCGTTCTTCTGGGTGTCGCTGGCCTGCACGGTGGTGCTGCGGTGGTCGTTCGCGGAGCTGCCGCGGTCGGTGTTGTCGGTGACGGTCACGCCGAGCACGCCGCCGGCCACACCGGCGACCAGCGCGACGGCCGCGATCAGGGCGACCAGGCCGCCGCGCTTCTTGCGCGGGCCGCCGGGGCCGACCGGACCGCCGGGGTGGTCCGCCGGGTAGCCGAGCGGGCCCGCCGGGCCGCCGGGGTAGCCCGCGCCACCGGCGGTGGAGTCGTGGGTGGGGCCCCAGCCGCCGAGCGGCTGACCGGCCCCGAAGGGGTGGTGGCCGTGCGCGGCGGGGACGGCGGGCGCGACCGGGGCGGCGCCGTAGCCCTCGTGCGCGACGGGGGCGGCCGGAGCGGCGCCGTAGCCCTCGTGCGTGCCGGCCGCCGGGACGCCGTGGGTCGGGGTGGCGTACGGGTTGTCGGCCGGCGGCAGCGCCGGGGCGGCGGGGGCCGCGGCCTGGGCGGGCGCGGCGGGCGGGGCCGCCGGAGCCTGCGGGGCGGGCGGCAGGACCGGCGGCGGCGCGTCGATGTAGCCGGTGACCGGGTCGACGGCCGGCTGCTCGGCGGCGGGCGCCGCGGGGGCCGCGGGGGCCTCCGGGGCGGGCACCTTGGTGAAGGCGACGGTGGGCTTGTGCCCGCCCTCGGCCGGGACACCCTCGGCCGCGACGGCGTCGACGGGCGGTGCCGCCTCGACGGGGGCGGCCTCGACGGCGCCCGACTCCGGCTCGGGCACCCGCCGGAAGGCCATGGTCGGCTGGTGCCCGCCCTGAGCGGGGCCTTCGGAAGCGGACTCGGCCGCCCCCGGCCCGGCGGGCTGCTCCCCCTGCGGCCCGGTGGGCCCAACCTCGCGCTCGGTGCTCACGGACGACCTCCATAGCTGGCAGAACCAAGGACCATAGTTTTTCGCACTGTCGATTCGATTGCCGTAAGGACCCCTCTGAAGAACTCATAAGAATCCTTAGCCGACGCAGACGCCGACACCCGGCACCGGCACCGACGCCGGCACCGACGGCCGAGGCTCCCCTCCCCCGCCGGGCGTCCCGCGATGCGGACCGCGCACCCTCGGCCTTGGGCGTTCGCCCCCGTGCCGGTTAGCCTGTCGCTCCAAACTGACACGCGGGAGCTTGGACCCACCAGGCTGAGAGTGCGCATGTCGACCGTACGCCACACGAGTGACGGACGGTCGAGGGGGCGCTGACCGCCGGAACCTGTCCGGGTAATGCCGGCGTAGGGAGTATCGGCCATGCCGCCTGCTTCGCCATCCTCTTCTTCGGGCGCGAACGTTCCCGCCCCCGGTGCGGACGCCTCCGCCGCGGGCGCGACCGCCGTCCTGGAGCGCCCCGAGCACGTCGAAGCGCCCCTGGTGCTGGACACCGAGCCGCCGCGCACGCTGCGCTTCCGGGACCACTTCGCGCTCTGGATGAACCTGGGCGTCAGCCTGATCGGCTTCTCCACCGCCGCCACCGTGCTCGGCGCCCCCGGCAGCGAGCTGTCGCTGGCCGCCGCGGTGACCGCGATCACGGTCGGTACGGCGGTCGGCACCGCGATGCTCGGCGTGGCCTCGCTGATCGGGGCCCGCACCGGCGCCCCCGCGATGGCGAACCTGCGCGGGCTGTTCGGCACCCGGCTGTCGTACCTGCCGACGGTGCTGAACATCGTGCAGTGCATCGGCTGGGGCGTGTTCGAGCTGCTGACCATCTCGGCGGGCGCGCAGACCGTCGCGCACACCACCGGCTACCGCTGGCTGTTCGTCCTGCTCGCGGGCGCGCTGACCACGGCGCTGACCATCTGGCCGCTGGGCTCGATCGCGGTGCTGCGCCGCTTCGTGGCCGGGGCGGTCGCGGTGGCCATGGTGTACTTCACCGTCCAGCTGGGCCGCCAGGGCGTGCCGGACCCGGGGGCGGGCAACTGGCACGGCTTCCTGGGCGCCACCGACGCGATGATCGCCGTGTCGGTCTCCTTCGTCCCGCTGGCCGCCGACTACACCCGGCACTCGCGCTCCCCGCGCTCGGCGTTCTGGGGCAGCTTCTCCGGCTACACGATCGCCCAGGTCTGGTGCTACGTGCTCGGCCTGATGGCGCTGCTGCAGTCGGACGGCGATCCGAACCGGATCTTCGACTCCTTCCTCGGGGTCTGGGCCGGCTGGCTGTTCCTGCTGGTGCTGGTGCTGCGCGAGACGGACCAGTCCTTCGCCAACGTGTACTCGACGGCGATGTCGGTGCAGAACCTGCTGCCGAAGGTGGACCGCCGGGTGCTCTCCGGCGCGATCGGCGCGCTGACCACCGTGCTGGCGCTGCGGATCGACGAGTTCACCGACACCTACTACGGCTTCCTCGGTCTGATCGGCTCGGTGTTCGTGCCGCTGCTGGCGGTGCTCGTGGTGGACTACTTCCTCGGTGCCGGGCGGCGCGGCTGGAACCTCTCCGCCGACGCGCCGTCCCGCTGGCCGATGCTGCTGCCGTGGGCCCTGGGCTTCGCGGTCTACCAGTTCATCGCGCCGACCAAGGTGGCCGGCTGGTGGACGGACTTCTGGACCTCGGCCCAGGAGTCGCTGCACTTCACCCCGCAGGAGTGGACCTCCGCCTCGCTGTTCGCCTTCCTGGTGCCCGCCCTGGTCACCTGGGCGCTCACCCCGCTCTCCCGCCGCGCCGACCGGCACTGAGCGGGCCGCCCCGCACCGGGCGAAGCGGGGGCGGCCCGGCCCCGCGGGCCCGGCCGGGACGGCCCCGCGGGAAGGAAGACGGCCCCACAGGTTGGGGCCGTCTTTGTCCGCGCTTCACCTGTGCCGCCTATCGTTGGGCCTGTGACCAGCCCAGACCTGTCCTCGCCGGCGGCGCGCACCGTGCCGTCCGTCCAGGTGATCGCCCACCGCGGTTCCTCCCACGCCCTGCCCGAGCACACCCTCGCGGCCTACCGGCGCGCGCTCGACGAGGGCGCCGACGCGCTGGAGTGCGATGTCCGGGTCACCGCCGACGGCGCGCTGGTCTGCGTGCACGACCGCCGGATCGGCCGGGTCTCCAACGGCCGGGGCACCGTCTCGGCGATGACCCTCGCCGAGCTGGAGGCTTACGACTTCGGCGCCTGGAAGACCGGCCGCCCCAGCGTCGACCCGGAGCTGCGCGGCGTGCTGCGGCTGGAGCGGCTGCTGGAGCTGGTGGTGGAGTGCGGCCGCCCGGTGGACCTGGCGATCGAGACCAAGCACCCGGTGCGTTTCCGCGGCCGGGTGGAGACCGAGCTGCTGCGGACGCTGGAGCGGTTCGGGATCGGCGCGACCCGGGGCGGCGACCGCCCGTCCGCCCGGATCATGAGCTTCTCCTCGATCGCGCTGAACCGGGTGGCCGCCGCCGCGCCGCAGTACCGGCGGGTGTTCCTGTTCGAGCGGACCCTGCCGCTGCTCGGCCGGCTGCGCGAGGGTTCGCCGCTGCCGGGCGGGGCGCGGATCGCCGGCCCGGGCATCGAGCTGGTGCGGGCCCGCCCGCAGCTGGTGACCAGGCTGCGCGAGCTGGGGCACGAGGTGCACGTGTGGACGGTGGACGAGCCGGCCGACGTCGAGCTCTGCCTGGAGCTCGGGGTGTCCGCGATCATCACCAACCGGCCCGCGGAGGTGCTGGCGCAGCTCGGCCGGTGATCCGCCGGCGCGCCCGGGGCCGCACCCGCCCGACCGGTCGCCCCGAACCGGTCGCCCCGTCCGGTCACTTGCGTCCGGTCGGCCCGGTCGGATCCTCCCGGTCCGATCACCCCGGTCCGATCACCCCGGTCCGACCACTCCGGTCCGACCACTCTGGTCGGCAGTCAAACCTTCCTTGCGCGAAATTGCCGGAATTCTTGCATCCGGGCGACAGAGGGTGAGCACGGAATGACCTGATGTCGACCGTCGGTCGCCGCACTCGAAATGGGCTCGCGGGATCGTCCGGTGCTCGTTTCCGACGCATTACCAAGGGGCATCTCTCCCTCGGCATACGCTGAAGGAGGTCCGGGGGTGGCGTTGATGGTGGCGCGTGAAGTGCCGACTTCATCGACCATGGCAGTGCCGCACGGCCCAGCGAGTGTCGGGGTCGCACGGCGCCGACTGCGTCGAGATCTGGGTGACCGGCAGATACCGGAACCGGTCATCGATGATGCTGTTCTGATCCTTTCCGAGCTGTTGAGCAACGCCTGTCGATACGCCCGTCCGCTCGGCCCGCTGCCGGCCCTGGGCCGCAGCGGCCGGGCCGAGGTGCTCGGGCAGGTGCTGGTCGGCGTCCCGTCCGGGACGCGCGCCGCACCCGCACCGAGCGGCCGGGAGTCCGCCGAGGGCTCGGACGAGCCGGACGGCGGCGTGCTGGTCCGCTGGCAGATGCACGCCGACGGGGTGCTCACCCTGGAGGTCACGGACGGCGGGGCGACCACTCGGCCGCTGCCCGCGAGTCCCTCGCTGACCTCACGCGGCGGCCGCGGCCTGAGCATCGTCGACCAGCTGGCCAGCGACTGGGGCGTGCGCGACGCCCCCGGCGAGGTCACGGTCTGGGCGGCGCTGCCCGCCCGGGCCCGGCACGCCCGGCGCACCGGGGGCGATGCCCGTAGCGCGTGAGCCGGGCGCGGGGAATGTGTCGTTAGGCTTCCCGGAACACAGGACCACCGTTTCCGGGAGAGCCGCAGCATGGGCAAGAAGGCCGCCAAGAAGGCGCCGCAGCGCCAGTCCACCACCGCCGTCACGGGCGAGATCCCCGTGGTCGGGGCCCGCGAGGACTGCCCCTGCGGCTCCGGCCGCCGGTACAAGGCGTGTCACGGCCGGGAGGCCTCGCACGCGGTGCAGGAGCTGGTGCACCGCCCGTTCGAGGGCCTGTCGGGCGAGGCCGACTGGGTGGCGCTGCGCGAGCTGGTGCCCGCCGCCACGGTGCCGCTGACGCTGGCCGCCGGGGTGGCGGACGGCGCCACCGGTGACGTCCCGTCGGTGACCCTGGCCACCGTGCTGCCGCTGGCCTGGCCGGCCCTGCGCCGCCAGGACGGCTCGATCCTGCTCGGCCTGCAGACCCAGTCCGCCTCCGGCGACCTCAGCCGCGACCTCGCGGACGCCCTTGAGCTGGCCCTGGCCACCGAGCCGGGCAGCCCGGTGCCGGCCCGCCGGACCGTCCCGGGCGGGCGCCGCCTGCAGGACCTGCTGGACGCCGGGGCCGCGTTCACGCCCACCGTGCACACCGGCTTCGAGTTCTGGCTGGAGGACGCCGAGGCCGCCACCGGCGAGGTCGCCGCCTCCCTGGAGCGCGCCAACGCCTCGGCCATCCCGACCGAGAAGCTCGCCGGCGTGGACTCCGCCTACTGGTGCGGCACTCCGGACAAGAACCACCTGCGCTGGGTGATGACCGTGCCGGAGGAGCAGCTGCTGGACGCGCTGGCCCGGCTGAACGCGGCCGGCGAGGCCTCGCTCGGCGCGGACACCCGCCTGGTGGGCTCGTTCCGCGCGCACGGCCTGACCGTCCCGGTGTGGGACCTCCCGCTCGCGATGACCGCCGCCGACTGCGAGAAGCCGGCCGCCGAGTTCGCCGAGCGGCTCGCCGCCGTTCTCGCCGACGGGACCCCGTTGACCGCCGAGGAGCGGCGCGCCCGCGCGAACCTGGTGAACCGTCAGGTCACCCTGAACTAAAGCGCGCAGGATCCGCGTGATACGCGTCACATTGTCGCGGTGAACGCGCAATTTCCGGGCGTGGAGGGCGTCTTGGAAATTGGCGCGGGCGCAGATCCTTGTTACTGTCTAAAGAGTCCGGCCGCTGGTGCATCCCCCGTCGCCAGCGGCCGGATCTTTTGTTTTTCCGGAACGCCCCGGCGAACGCCCCGGCGAAGGCCCCGACGGAGGCCCCGGCGGAGGCCCCGGCGCGAGCCCTCTCACAAGCCCCGGACCCGCCCCGCGCACAGGCCCCGGACCCGCCCCGCGGACGGCCCCGGCGCCCCGCCCGGCACCCGCGGTCCTCAGTAGGCCGAACGTCCGCTGTCCAATCGGACCGCCGCCTCCACCAACTCCCCCAGCAGCGGCCCGACCTGCGGCAGCCAGACCCCGCCGCCGGCGCCCGGCCGCGGTGCCAGCACCCAGCGCACCCTCCCCCGGCCTCCGGCCGGAGGGACCCCCGCGGCCGCGCCGCCGGGCGGCAGCGCCAGGAAGCCACCCGGCCCGTGATAGCGCAACGAGCCCGGCACCCAAGGGAGTTGGGCGAGCATCTCACCGAGCACGTCCAGCGAGTACGGGGCCACCAACAGCGCGTAGCGGCCCGGCATCGCCAGCACCGGTCCGAGCGGCAGCCGCAGCGCGCCCAGGTAGACCAGCGCCCGGGCGCCGGCCGCCGCGGGCAGGCTGA
Source organism: Kitasatospora sp. NPDC057738 (assembly GCF_042798815.1). Classification (NCBI taxonomy): domain Bacteria; kingdom Bacillati; phylum Actinomycetota; class Actinomycetes; order Kitasatosporales; family Streptomycetaceae; genus Kitasatospora; species Kitasatospora sp. NPDC057738. The sequence continues at coordinate 83,602 of NZ_JBHVJT010000002.1, forward strand.
CCGCCGAGACCGTGGAGCCGGTGGCGGCCAGCACCGGCGCGTCCGGGCTCTGCCGCTCCCACCACCAGCGCACCATCCGGGCGTCGGTGGTGGCGGCCAGCAGCGAGGGGTCGTGGGGGTGCGCGCCGGGGACGGTGCAGTCCAGGTCGCCGCAGGAGCACCGGCCGTCGCGCAGCACGGCGCCCGGCACCACGGGCCAGCGGTGGTCGACGGCGGCCGCCAGGGCCGCGGCGAGCCGGGCGGAACGCTCCTCCGACCGGTCCTTCGGATTCTCACGCATGGCGCTCGTTCCTTTCCCTGACCGCTCGGTTCGCTCCGCCCCGCCGGCGTCCGTCGGGATCCTCCGTGCGGGCCCGCCGCGGCACGGTCCCCGGGCGGCGCGGCGCGGGGCGGGCGGCAGGGCGGGCGGCGCGGCTTCGACGTGGAGCGGGTGTGGAGCACGACATGAAAGGGCCGCGTACCGGCACAGCCCTTGGAACGAGAATCCCGTACGCGACGGATGGACGCCGCCCGGGCACGCTTGGTTCCACCGTACGAGTGAGAGAGTTCCGGCCAGCCCGGCTCACGGGCGGCACGGACATACGATCCGGACGGCCGCCCGGGCCGTCCTCCCGGTTCTGCCCGTTCGCGGCCCGCTCCATGCCTCCCGGCCCGACCGGCGCGCGTACCAACCCCGCGCGCCCCCCGACCGGGTCGCGATGGATGTGGAACAGGCCACCGCGTCGTCCTGGATCTGGACATGCCCCGAATGGCCTGTGTAGAAGTGGTGGCATTGCTGTCGATCAATGACGAGTAGTAGCGAATCGAGGCGAAACGCGCCCTAAGGCCGTGCTCGCTCCACATTGGCCGTATCTGGGGGTTTCGCATGGCACGTAGCACCGCGTCAGGAGTGACGGCATGAACGAGTCCCACCCGTCGACGGCCCTCCCGTCGACGACGACCGCCGAGCCGGGCGAACCCGGCTGCGCAGGCGGGCTCACCGTCCTCGACCTGCCGGACCTGCCCGGCCCCGTCGACGCCCTGGACGGCACGACGGACGCCCGCACGGCGCCGTCCGCCGCCGTGCAGGACCGTTTGGCCGGACGCCTGTCCGAAATCACCAGCCTGCACGAGCACACCGAGCGGCTCGCCCGCACCCGCGGCCTGGCCGCCACCCTGGACACCGTCCTCGCCTCCGGCGCCGCCCTGCTCGGCGCCCGGCGCGGCGTGCTGGTCACCAGGCGGCCCGGCGGCGGCCCCGGACAGCCGGTCGGCTTCGGCCTCGACCGCGCCAGCCTCGGCGCCCTGGAGACCGTCCCGACCGAGCAGAGCCTGCTGGCCAGGCTGCTGCGCGAACGGGACCGGCCCGCCCGGCTGCACTCCCGCGACCTCGCCGAGGACCCGGCCATCGGCGCCCGGCTGCGCGAACTCGCCGTCCACCTCGGCCTCGGCGGCGCCTACGGCCTGCCGCTCGCCACCGCCGAGGACGGCCCGCTCGCCGCCGCCCTCTGGTTCTACGACGAGCCCGCCGAACCGACCGAATGCCAGCGCGAACTGGCCCGCCACTACTGCGAGATCGCCGCCCCGCTGCTCGCCAAGCAGCTGGAGGCGGACCGGATCTCGCGCACCACCGAGGCGCTGCGCCGCGGCCTACTGCCGGACCGCCTCCCCCAGGCCGCCGGACTGCGGCTGGCCGCCCGGCTCGTCCCCGCCGGGCTGGAGCGCTCCGCCGGCAGCGACTGGTACGACGCGATCCCGCTGCCGGACGGCACCATCGGCCTCACCGTCGGCTCCGTCTCCGGCGACGGCCCCGGCGCGGGCCCCGGCTCCGCCCCCGGCGCGGCCGCCGCGATGGGCCGGGTCCGGGCCGCGCTGCGGGCGTACGCGGTGCTGGAGGGCGAGGACCCGGTCTCCGTCCTGGGGGACCTGGAACTGCTGCTCAAGACCACCGAGCCGAGCCGCTCCGCCACCGCCGTCTACGCCTGGGTCGAGCCCGAGGAGCGCCGGATCACCCTGGCCGGCGCCGGGCACTGCCCGCCGGTCCTGGTCGGCCGGCACGGCGCCGAGTTCGTCGAGACCTCGCTCTCCGCCCCGCTCGGCATGCTGGCCTGCTGGGAGGCCCCCGGGGTCGAGTTCACCGCCGAGCGCGGCGACACCCTGCTGCTCTACACCGAGGGCCTGGCCCGCCGCTTCGGCCCGACCCTGCACGCCGGGCAGGCCAACCTGCGCCGCGCCGCCGCCGACGCCCCGCGCGACGTGCGGATCGACCCGGACCGGCTCTGCGCCCACCTGCTGGCCGTCTGCCCGGCCCCGCCGGCCGCGGGCACCGCCACCGACGACCTGATGCTGCTGGCGGCCCGCTTCGAGTGAAGGTTCGGACCCGAAAGGGGCGGGCGGCCCGGCGTCCGTACCATGGACGCACGGCCGCCCGCGCGTGTCGCGATCCGACACCTCCCCCGAGGGGCGGCGGTACCACCCCCCAAGGAGGCGTTGCACGTGACCGAGGACCGTACCCCCGCGGTGGCCGAGAACCCCGAGGCCGAGGGCGGCGAGGAGCCTGAGCAGCACAAGGGCCGCAAGAACGGTCTCTACGGCGAGATCTCCGACGAGCTGGCCGCCTCGATGAAGTCCGGCTGGGCCGACACCGAGCTGCACGGCCTCTCCCCCGTCGCCCAGGCCCCGTACGCGGCCGAGCGCCGCGCCGCGCTCTCCGCCGCCTTCCCCGGCGAGCGCCTGGTCGTCCCGGCCGGCAACCTGCGGGTCCGCTCCAACGACACCGACTACGCGTTCCGCGCCTCCAGCGAGTACGTCCACCTCACCGGTGACCAGACCGAGGACGCGGTGCTGGTCGGCGAGCCGACCGGCGAGGCCGGCCACGCGTTCGTGCTCTACCTGCTGCCCCGCTCGAACCGCGAGAACGGCGAGTTCTGGCTGGACGGCAACGGCGAGCTGTGGGTCGGCCGCCGGCACAGCCTGAGCGAGCAGGAGCAGCTGCTCGGCCTGCCCGCCCGCGACGTGCGCCAGGCCGCCGAGGAGCTGGCCGCGAAGGCCGCGGACCCCGCCGTGCCGACCCGGATCGTCCGCGGCTACGACGCCGGCCTGGAGGCCGCGCTCGCCGACGCCCTGGACGAGGACAAGGACGCCGGGCTCAAGGAGTTCCTGAGCGGCCTGCGGCTGGTCAAGGACGCGTGGGAGATCGGCGAGCTGCGCGCCGCCTGCGACGCCACCGTCAAGGGCTTCACCGACGTGGTCCGCGAGCTGGGCCAGGCCGTCGCCACCTCGGAGCGCTGGATCGAGGGCACCTTCTGGCGCCGCGCCCGGGTCGAGGGCAACGACGTCGGCTACGGCACCATCGCCGCGGCCGGCCCGCACGCCACCACCCTGCACTGGGTGCGCAACGACGGCGACGTGCGCCCCGGCGAGCTGCTGCTGCTGGACGCGGGCGTGGAGACCAGCACCCTCTACACCGCCGACGTCACCCGCAGCCTGCCGATCAACGGCCGCTTCACCGGGCTCCAGCGCCGGATCTACGACGCCGTGTACGACGCCCAGGAGGCCGGCATCGCCGCGGTGCGGCCCGGCGCCCGGTTCCGCGACTTCCACGAGGCCTCGCAGCGCGTCCTGGCCGAGCGGCTGCTCGCCTGGGGCCTGCTGGACGCCACGGTGTACGACGTGGAGAAGGTCCTGGAGCTCGGCCTCCAGCGCCGCTGGACCCTGCACGGCACCGGCCACATGCTCGGCCTGGACGTCCACGACTGCGCCCACTCGCGCCGCGAGGAGCACGTCGACGCGCTGCTGGTCCCCGGCATGGTGCTGACCGTCGAGCCCGGCCTGTACTTCCAGCAGGACGACCTGACCGTGCCGGAGGAGTACCGCGGCATCGGCGTCCGGATCGAGGACGACATCCTGGTCACCGCCGACGGCAACGAGAACCTCTCGGCCGGCCTGCCCCGCGGCGCCGAGGACGTCGAGGCCTGGATGGCCTCGCTCGCCTGAGCCGCCGCACGACGGCCGTGACGAGGTCACGGTGAAGGGCCCGGCCTCCCGAGCAGTGGGAGGCCGGGCCCTTCGGCTTCGGTGCGGGCGTCCGTTACCGGCGGCCCCGGGGGTCGAAGGCGTGCCGGCGGGCGGCCTGGTGGCCGTTCGCCTCGGCACCCACCTGGACGTCCACGTCGAACTGCGGGGCCTGCTTCATGGTGATCCGGAAGGAGTACTCGACCGAGTCGCCCCGGCGGTTGACGTCCAGCCCGGTCGGGGCGACCGCGGTCAGACCGTTGCAGTCCTCGCGCACCTCGACCGGCTTCCAGGCGCCGCCGGCCATCACCTCCAGCGTGACGTCGTCCGGGGTCAGCCAGTTGGCGCTCGACAGGCCCACCACGGGGTGCAGGTTCGCGGTGCCCTCGGGCGCGGCGACCACGAAGCCGAACTCGGCGGGGGTCGTACCGACCTTGAGGCTCGACGCCGACACACCGGTCACCTCCGGGGCGTGGCGGTCGACGACCACGGCGTTCAGCTCGGCCTTCGCCATGTCGTGGTAGTCCGTGGAGTTCGGCACGGGGGCGTCCGCCTCGATCGTGATCCGGCCCGGACGGTTGGCCGAGGACAGCCGCATCCGGTACTCGATGGTCCGGCTCTCACCGGCGGCGAGCGTGAAGGCCCCGTCCTTCCGGTTGATCACGTAGTCCATCCCGGTGCCCGCGCTGAGGTTGTCCAGCTTCTTCCAGCCCGAGGCGTCCTTGCGCTCCAGGGTGCCCTCCGCCATCGCGATCATCGAGCAGGGCGCGCCCTCGTACAGCTGGGTCGACACCACCGGGGCCACGTTGCGGGTACCGGTGGCGTCGTTGTTCTTCCAGGTCACGGAGAAGGACACCAGGTCGTTCAGCTCGATCTGCCCGCCCTCCTTCAGGCCGCCGAAGGTGATGCCGACACCCTTTCCGCCGGGCTGGGTGCCCTTCGGGGCGGCGGGCTTGGCGGGCGTCGGCTTGGCGGAGACCGGCTTGGCCGGGGCCTTCGCGGCCGGCTTGGTCCCGGCGGGGGCCGCGGGGGCCTGTGCCGCGGGGGCGGCGGCGGGCGGAGCCGCCTCGGTGGTCGGTGCGGCCGGGGTGGTCGGCGCGGCCGGGGCGGGGGTGGTCGGGACGGCGCCCGCGCCGGGGGTGGCCGAGGAGGTGACGGCCGGGGTGGAGGCGGGAGCGGAGGCGGCGACGGACGCTCCGCCGTTCGTCGGGCCGCAGGCGGCGACACCGACGGCGGCGACGACGGCCAGCGGGACGATCTTCGCAATACGGGCGATAACGGACGCGTTCATGTGACAGTCCCCCCAAGGACACGTGGTGATGAAGGTGATGGTGATCGGATGAGCGGGCGCCTGATGTCGCGCCCCGAGGAGCCGGCCCGAGCCCCCCGGCTCCACCGGCTCGCTCTCCCCGCCTCTCACCCTGATAGACGTCCATCCCCCCGGGGGGTTGCAGGTCGGTTCGAAGAAATTTTCCGCGGACTTCGCCCGGAACGCCGAAAGGCGCCGTGACCAGGGGGAACTCTGGTCACGGCGCCTCGACGGCCCGCGTGGGACGGCTACTTCACGACCGTCACCGGGACGATCACCTCTTTCAGGGAGGTCAGCGGCGCGGAGCCGTCGTACGGCAGCATCGCCTGGACGGACACCGGCATCGTGCCGGGCCCGTCCAGCTTGTCGAGGCTCATCCGGTACGTCACCGTCCTGGACTCTCCCGGCGCGAGCGAGAACTGGGCCTGCTGGCCCACCATGGCGTAGTCCATGCCGCCGCCCATCCCGAGCGGGATCTCCTTCCAGACGCCGGCGTCCTGGCGCTCCAGCTTGCCCTTGTTGATCATGACCATCTCGCTCGGCGGCGTCCCGGTGTACTCCTTCGTGTAGACCAGCGGTTGGAGCTTGTCGTAGGTCTTCAGGCCGGTGTTCCGGTACGTCACCGTGAAGGTCACCGGGGTGCCGTTGGTGGACACCTTCTGTCCGGCGCCGATGCCGCCGTCGACCGTGATCGCAATGTCCTTCGCGCCCTTGTCGGACGGGGTCAGGGACGGCGACTTGTGGCCGCTCACGTCCAGGCTGTTGACGATCGCCGTCAGGCCCGACTGGTAGTCGCTCTTGAGCCCGTTCGCCACCACGAAGACCTGGTCCAGACCCATCCCCCACAGCTGGGCGGTGAAGGTGTCCCCGGGCTTGCAGGTGACGTTCCACTGGGTCTTGTCGATCGTCCTGCCGGCCACGGTGGGCTTGGTCCGCACCGGGGTGCCGATCGAGGAGTAGCCGTTCTCGGGGAAGTAGGGCCGGCCCCAGATCGGGCAGTTCGGCTGGTGGCCCCAGCCGCTGTCGGCGACCAGGTCGTCCGTCGTCGGCCAGGCGCCGCCGCCGATCTCGTCCGGGCTGTTGTAGACCACGACCAGGACGCCGTACGGCTCGCACCTCGCCGCGTCCCAGCCCTGCTGCGGGTCGGTCGGAGCGCCCGGGCTCAGGACGCAGACCCGAGTGGTCGAGACCGGCACGGTCTTCCAGCCGGCCGGAACCTTGAACTTGACGCCCCGGAAGGTGTACGAACTCGCCGCACTGGTCGGCGTGTTGGAAGCCGGCGGGGCGGAGGAGGCGATGCCGTCGGCGAGCGGGACCTCCGGCTCGGCAGCGCCGGTGGAGGTGCCCGGGTCGGTGGGGGTGGCCGTCGGGCTGGGCTCGCCGGTCGGATCGGGCGTCGGGCTCGGCGCGGCGGTCAGGGTGGCGGCCGGGGGCGGGACCTGGTCCTGGGCGACCGGCTCGCCGTGGAAGGTGAGCACACCGAGCGCCATGGCGGCGGCCAGGCCGAGCGGCACGGTGACGGCGTACACCGGGCGCAGCCGGCGGATGCGGTTCTTCGGGGGGGCGGCCGGTCGCAGGTCGGCCGCCGTGACCATGGAGGCCCGGGCCGTCATCGCCTCGCGGAGCAGCCGTTCCGTCGGTGTCTCGGCCGGCCCGTCGCCGTCGCCGCCGATGCGGCGGGGGAGCTTGTCGGTCATCGAACCTTCTCCAGGTGCTTTTCCAAGGCGTCCAGAGCGCGGCTGGCAGTGGACTTCACGGCGCCCCGGGACAGTCCCAGGGTCTCGGCAATCTGCGCCTCCGACATGTCGGACCAGTAGCGCAGCACCAGCACCTCACGCTGGCGGGGAGTCAACTCCTGCAGGGCGACCAGCACCCGGCGGTGCTCGTCGTTGAGCACCGCGTGGTCCTCGGCGGACGGGGCGTCGGCCACGTGCGGCGGCACGTACTCGCGGGCGGTCTTGCGGCGGCGAAGCATCGAGCGGGCCCCGTTGACCACCGAGGTGCGCAGGTAGCCGAGGGCGTTGTCGAGGTCGTCCAGCTCCTCGCCGTAGCGCTGGTAGAGCTGGGTGAAGGCGTCCTGCACGACGTCCTCGGCCAGGTCCTGGTGGTCGACCAGCAGGACCGCCATCCGGACCAGACCGAGCCGGTGGGCGTGGTAGAGGTCGGTCAGGGTGGGCCGGTCCTCGGCGGGCTTCCGGCCGCCGCGCAGCAGCCGGAACCCGGAACGGCGCTGCTTCGCCTCCTGCTCGGTGGCGACGGCGGCGAGCGGCTCGCCGGCCTCCTGTGCGCCGAACAGTGCGGCGACCACTCCGCGGACGGAGAAGCCGCGCCCCCCTGCCTGCACGGCGGTCGGCCCGATGGCCATGGACATTCGCGATTCCGCTTTCCCCCGGGACGGTGACGGCGGCCGCCGTTCCGTCAGGTCCACCTGATCAAGATCGTGATCGGGGGGATCATCCCAGCCGCCCTCTGCCGGGTTCCCTCCGCCCCCGTACCAAAGGACGTGTGACGGAGGTGAAGGTTGCAGTCGGGTTCGAAGAAAATTCCGAAGGGACCGGGACGGCTACACTCACCGGCATTCCGCCACCCGTGAGCAGGGGGTTCGCATGGCCGAGCAGAACGTCTCCGGCCCGGTCGGCGCCCCGGTCGCCGAAGCCGCCGTCGGGCCACGGCCGGTGGCCGTCACCATCGGCCGGCGTCCGGAGCCCGTGCACGACGTCGCGGTGTACGCCTTCCCGGGCATGGCACCGTTCGAACTCGGCGTGGTGGTCGAGGTGTTCGGGCTGGCGCGGCCCGAGCTGACCGGCCTGCTGGCGACGCCCTGGTACGGGCTGAAGGTGTGCGCCGACCGGCCCGGTACGGCGCTGGAGGCGGTGGGCGGCTTCACGCTGACCGCCCGGCACGGGCTGGACGAGCTGGCCGCGGCCGACACCGTGGTGGTCCCCGGGGTGCCGAACGCGTTCGGCGGCGTGGGGGCATCTCCCGGTCGCCCGGCCGGGGGCGTCTCCCCCGCCCTGGTCGAGGCGCTGCGCACCGCGCACGCGCGCGGCGCCCGGATCGTGTCGATCTGCTCGGGCGCCTTCGCCCTGGCCGCCGCCGGGCTGCTGGACGGCCGGGTGGCGACCACCCACTGGCGGTACGCCGAGCTGCTCCAGCAGCGCTACCCGGCGGTGCGGGTCGATCCGGACGTGCTCTACGTGGACAACGGCGACGTGCTGACCAGCGCGGGCAGCGCGGCCGGCATCGACCTCTGCCTGCACCTGGTCCGCCGGGACCACGGCGCCAAGGTGGCCAACGCGGTGGCCCGGCGCTTCGTGGTGGCGCCGCACCGGGACGGCGGGCAGTCCCAGTTCATCGAGGCGGCGGTCCGCCCGGTCGAGGAGGAGGACGACGGGATCGCCCGCAGCATGCAATGGGCGCTGGACCACCTGGCCTCCCCGCTGACCATCTCGCAACTGGCCGGCGCAGCCCGGATGTCGGACCGCTCGTACCTGCGGCACTTCACCGCCCGCAACGGGACCAGCCCGATGCGCTGGGTCGTCACCCAGCGCATCGCGGCCAGTCTGGCGCTGCTGGAGTCGCCGGAGGGGTCGGTGGAGGAGATCGCCGCGGCGGTCGGCTTCGAGAGCGCCGCGACCTTCCGCCACCACTTCGGCCGGGTGATGCGCACCTCCCCGACCGCCTACCGGCGCTCCTTCGGGCGCGGGGCGGCCTGAGCCCGGCGCTCCTTCGGGCGCGGGGCGGCCTGAGCCCGGCGCTCCTTCGGGCGCGGGGCGGGGTGGGCGCTCCTTCGGGCGCGGGGTGGCCCGGGCGCGCGGCCTACTGCCCCGCGCGCTTCTCCTCGCGCCGGTCGGCGTTGGCGAGAACGGCGTCGTGCAGCCACTGGGCCAGGCCCGGCGCGATCTTCTCGTAGGTGTCGGTCCAGCGCGGGTCGGAGACGTACAGCCCGGCCAGGCCGCGGTGGATGGTGTACGTGCAGTCGTAGAAGTTCCGGCAGATGTGCTGCCGGTGCTCCTCGGCGAGGTCCGCGGCCACCGGGCCGTCGGCGGGCTCGCCGGCGGTGAGCGCCTCGGCCAGGCGCTCGTTGAGCCCGGTCATCTCGGCCTGGATCCGCTGCCAGTCGGCCTTGGAGTAGCCGCCGGTGCGGCGCTGCGACTCGGCCCAGGCCGTGGTGTCGCCCCAGCGCTGCTCGGCCTCCTGCTCCCAGTCCTCCTGGTAGTCCTCGCCGAAGATCTCGAACTTCTCCTCCGGGGTCAGCTGAATGCCCATTCTCCGTGCCTCCATGGCGTGTTCGACGGCTGAGGCGAGTTCCTGGAGGTGACTGATCCGGTCGGTGAGCAGTCGGTGCTGCCGCCGGAGGTGTTCGGTCGGGCTGACCGAGTCGTCGTCCAGGATCGCCGCGATCTCCTCCAGGGGGAACCCGAGTTCTCGGTAGAAGAGGATCTGCTGCAGCCGGTCGAGGTCGGCGTCCGTGTACCGGCGGTAGCCCGACCGGGTACGGCCGGCCGGGGACAGCAGACCGATCCCGTCGTAGTGGTGCAGGGTGCGGACGGTCACCTTGGCGATCTTCGCCACGGCGCCGACCGAGTAGCCCTCACTGGTCATCGGAGTTCCTCCCTGGTGCTGACCACCACCCTCGGCTCTCACGTCGCGTGAGGGTCAAGCGGTGAACGGGGACGGGCCCTCCCGCGTCAGACCCCGGCGCCGGCCGGCACCCGCACGCGCCGTCGCCCGCCCCGGTGGCCGACGGCACCGCCCTCGCCGTCGCCGTCGCCCGGCGCACCGGACCGCGGCCGGCGGGACCGCTGCGCGGGCCAGAACAGCACGTACGCGGCGGAGACCACCACGAAGGCGAGCCGGACGAAGCCGCGGGCCGCGTCCGACGGGAGGAACAGCGTGCCGCCGTACAGCGCGACCAGCGCGATCCAGCTCCACCACGGGACGAGCCGCTTCTGCCCCACCGCGTCCCAGAGCAGGGTGCCGAGCAGGATCGAGGCCGTGTAGTAGGTGTAGACGCTCGGGTCGAGCAGGACGCGGGCGTCCGCGCCCAGCAGCACCACGGCCGGCCAGCGGCCGCGCCAAACGGCGACGCAGCCGAGCCCGATGCCGAGCGCGAACTGGGTCGGCCGGTCCCACCAGGGGGTGGACGGGTCGGTGACCCCGAACCAGCGCAGCGCGGAGGCGGGCTGGTTCGGGATGGTGAACTTGGCGGCCGCCATGGTGTCCAGGTTGCCCAGGTAGAACGGCAGCCAGGCGATCGCCACCAGGGCGCAGAACCAGAGCGCGGTGCGCAGCCAGGCGGGCCGGGGCAGCGCCAGGATCAGCGGGGCGAAGGCGATCGCCCAGGGCTTGGAGTCCACCGCCAGCGCCAGGAGCACCGCGACCTGGACGGGTTTGCCGCGGGCCAGGGCGTGCGCGGCGAGGGTGGTGAAGAACAGCGCGAGGACGTCGTCCAGGTGCGCGAAGCGGACCGAGACCTCGACCCACATCGGGATGAACGCCAGCCCGGCGATCAGCAGCCGCTGCTGGAGCCGCCGGTGGTTGATCCCGGTGCCGAGGTAGTACAGGGCGGCGGTGCGGCCGACCACGACCAGCATCACCAGGCCCAGCCCGGCGCTCACCGCCTCGGCGATCAGCTCGCCGGTGTGTGGTGCGAATGGGGCGGGGAGCTTGTCCGCGGCCAGGCTCACCGGGCCGATCTGGAGCTCCGGGTGGCGGGCGTAGAGCGACAGGCCGCCGTCGGGCTGATCGCTGAAGAGCAGTTGCTCGCCCTGGCGCAGGTAGTGCCAGGAGAAGCCGCCGCTGGGCTCCACCAGGAGGAACCAGAGCACCGTCCAGGCGGCCAGTAGGACGTGGTGCCTGCGCAGCGGCAACCCGGCGATCCGCCCGGTCGCCGCCTCGTAGTCGGTGGTGGCCCGTGCCGTGCGTGCTGTCCGCACCTGTCCTCTCCCCGCCGTTCCGCCCCCCTCCGGCCGGACATCCTATGTGACGGAGGAGAACCGTCCGCGCCGCCCGCGGATCCGTCCGACAGGAAAGTGCGGGCGGCGCGGGGGGGCTGCGGGGACGCGCCCGGAACGGCGGGAGTGAGCGTGCCCGGGAACGCCGGGAGGGCCGGGCCGGGAGGGGACACCGCCCGGGAACGCCGGGAGGGCCGGGCCGGCATCAGCCGCGGCCCGGCCCTCCCGGGCGTCGGTGTGTTCCGGGTCAGCCCTGCTGGGCGGACTTGCGGCGGCGCAGCACCACGAGGGTGCCGACACCGGCCGCCAGGACGGCGCCGCCGGCGGCCGCGATGGCGGTGGTGTTGTCACCGCCACCGGTCTGGGCCAGGGCCTTGTCGCTGCCGTCCGCGGCAGCCTTGGCCTTGTCGACGGCGGCCGGGGTCAGCGGCGGCGGGGTGATGACCGGGGGCACGACCGGGAAGTCGATCGGGCCCGCGGTGTCGCCGCTGCTCTCGGCCGGGGCCGGGGCGGTGGCCGAGCCGGAGGGCTCGCCGGTGGCCGGGGTGGTCGGCTTCTCGGTGGGCTTCTCGGTCGGCTTGCCGGTGGGCGTCTCGGTGGGCTTCTCGGTGGGCTTCTCCGTCGGCGTGGCGGTCGCGGTGGCCGACGAGGAGCTGCTCGCGGTCGGGCTGGGCTTGCCCGTCTGGGTCGGGGTGGGGCTGGGCTTGCCGGTCTGCGACGCGGTGGGCGTCGGGGACGGCTTGCCGCCGCCGTGCGCCTTGATGACGAAGCCCACGCCGCCTTCGCAGCTGAGGTGGCCGTTGTCGACCGGCTGGTGGCTGGAGTCGTCGAGCTCGGCGGCGAAGACGACCGGGACGACGCCGGCCCGGCCGAGCGGGGCACCGTCGGTGAAGGACGCCCGGACCTTGATCGGGACGTTCTTGCCGCGGTTCACCCCGAGCAGGTCGTCGGCGACCGGGTTGCCGGCCCCGTCGAGGGTGCCGAGCATCATCAGGACGGAGTCGTTCTTCTCCCCGCTCTGGTCGGGGGCGACCACGGCGGTCTGCCACTCGCCCCCGGGGAGCCGGTACTGGACCTTGAGGTCCTTCGCCTGGAGCGAGCCCGCCTTGTTCTTGAACTTGAGCAGCGGGATGAAGACGAAGTCGTGCTTCGTCCTGTTGTCGACCTTGAAGGTGAACTCGCGGGCGTCACCGCCGGCGATGAAGGTGCCGGGCACGCCGTTCAGCGAGAGGTCGAGGCTCGCGTGCGACGCCTTGTCGGCCTGCTGCGCGGCGGCGGACGGGGTGCCGGTGGCACCGACGGCCATGGCGCCCTGGGCGCCGGCCAGGACGAGCGAGGACGCGAGCGCGACGGCTCCGGCAAGGGCAAGACTGCGACGTATGGACAAGGAGACCTCACGGAAGTGTCCGGGCGAGGCCCGGGGCGCGAGGGGGCGGCCGCAGACGCCACGTACCCCCCGCGAAGCTGAAAGTCCGACGGAGAGTACCGAACGACCGGACCGGTCCGGAAGGCGGGTGGCACGCTGCGAATCGAACCCGGGGACTGAGTGCCCGAATCATCCAACTCTGGCCACTCGTAAGGCTTTTGCGCCTTGCCTCGGGTCGACCGCCGGGGCGCCGCGTGACGGGTACACGCCCGAAGGGCGATAACGCACGGCCCCCGGCCCGGGGTTCAGTCCGCGAAGAACGACTTGGCCGCGATCACCGCCCGCTCGTCGTCCAGCACCTCGCCCGGGCGGCTGCCGTTGCCGAGCAGCACCCCGCCCCAGCGCATCCCCATGTACTCGGCGGTCAGCCGGAGGGTGCCGATCAGCGGCTCGGCCTTGTCGTCCCCGGTGGCGAGCGCGGTGACGCCCCAGAGCGTGCCGCCGCCCAGCCGGGCCTTGAGGTTCACCCCGGGCACCCGCATCCAGGCCGACCAGTGGTCGAGGTAGAGCTTGGCGCTGGTCGGCAGCGAGTACCAGTACAGCGGCGCGACGAAGACCAGGTCGGTGGCGGCCAGGGTGGCGTCCAGCAGCGTCCGCTCGTGGCCCGCCGGCTCGGGGTAGCTGCCGTCGCCGGTGTGCCGCAGGTCCCGGAAGGGCGGCAGCGGGTGCTCGTCGAGGCGCAGCCAACGCTGCTCGGCACCGGCCGGCAGGCTCGACCCTGCGGCCAGCCGGGCGAGCCGGGCCGAGTTGCCGTCGGCGCGCGCGCTGGCGTCGAGGAACAGGAAACGGCGCGGCGCCTCGGCGCCGGACGGCTGATCGGCCATCAGGACTCCTCCGTCGTGCGTACGGTGCGGACGCACGAGTGAGCAGCCCCCGAACGCCGGTTTATTCCGCGCCCATGCCAAACCGCGGGCGCGGGACACCGGGCGCGGAGCACCGGGCGCGGGCCGGGGCCAGGGGGGCGGCCCGGCCGACGGTCAGTCGGGCAGTCCGGCCCGGCGGCGGGCGACGGCCGCGACGGCCGCCCAGTCCTTGTCCCCGTCGCCGTGGGCCAGCGCGTCCAGGAAGGCGTCCCGCAGGATGCTGCCGAACGGCAGCGGAACGTTGCGCGCGGCCCCCGCCTCCAGCGCGAGGCCGACGTCCTTGAGTCCGAGCGGCAGCCGGAACCCCGCCGGCTCGTAGCGGCGCTCGGCCACCATCGAGCCGTAGCCGCTGTGGATCGGCCCGGGGAAGAGCGTCCCGCTGAGCATCTCCACCAGGTCGGTCGGCCGGACGCCGTGCGCCTCGGCCAGACTGCACGCCTCGGCCATCGACTCGATCGCGCAGGCGATCAGGAAGTTGGCGCTGATCTTGGCCGTGTTGGCCTGCCGGGGGCTCTCACCGAAGTGCCAGGTGCGCTCGCCCATCGCGGCGAACAGCGGCTCGGCCCGTTCCAGCAGTTCGGGCGCGCCCGCGACCAGGATGTTCAGCCGCCCCTCCGCCGCGACCGGCGGACGGCCGAGGACGGGCGCGGCGACGTAGCCGATGCCGTGTTCGGCGTACCGCTCCTCGGCCCGCTCGGCGAGAGCGAGCGAGACGGTGGCCATGTTGACGTGCAGGGTCGCCGCGGCACCGGCCAGCAGCGCGGGGTCGAGCAGCCGCTCGACCGCCGTGTCGTTGGCGAGCATGGAGACCACCGTGTCGGCGGCGAACACCTCGGCGAGCGAGTCGGCCGCCTCCGCGCCCTCGGCCACCATGGCGGCCACCGGCCCGGGCGAGCGGTTCCAGACCCGTACGGTGTGGCCGGCCCGCAGCAGGCTGCCGGCCATGCCGCGCCCCATCGAACCCAGCCCCACGAAGCCGATCGTCCGCCCGGTCATCCCCGCACTCCCGTCGCCGCACCTGCTCGTGCACGACCGACTGTACGTCAGAACGCCCGCGGGCCGACCGGTGAACCGGGCGGCGCACCCGCGGCCGGGCAGCGGCTCACGCGCAGGCGCGGGCCGGCATCCGGGTGCGGTCGTCGGCCGCCCCGCGCTCCAGTTCGGCGACCACCCGGCCGCGCAGCAGCTCGTACTGGGCCTGGAGCCGGCCGGGGCGGGCCGGCCGGGCCACCGGGCGGCCAGGGCCGACCAGTTCGTCCGGCCCGAACTGCTCACGGGTGAGGTCGATCTCGAAGCCGGTGGCGAAACGGTTCCACCAGTGGAGGTCCGTCCGCACCCCGTCGACGTACACCTCGCCCATCATGAGCTCGCCGCCGAGCAGGTCGTGCACCACCATCGCCGTCACCCCGCACTGGCCGCGGGCGGGATTGTCGGGACGCCAGTGGGCCAGATCCTCGGGCGCACAGGTGTCGACACCCCAGGAGGAGCGGATCGCACGTTCGATGTCGTTGAGGGTCCACGCCGTCATACCGGGAAGCCTGCCACGCGCCACTGACAGTGGCACCGGCTTTTCGAAGGGTCATCCCGTGTTCTGCGGCGACCCTCCCGGTGTTCACCCGAACGAGGCCATGAAGCGGCCGCCGGCCCTCCCCTCGCGCGGGGCGGTCCGGCGGCCGGGCTCACGTCACTTCGCCAGCTCGGCGACGCCGGCCTGCGCGAACTGCTCGTCCAGGTCGCCGCTGGGCGCACCCGCGACGCCGACGGCCGCGATCGGAGCGCCCTTCGACTGGATCGGGGCCCCGCCGGCCAGGAACAGGGTGCCCGGGATGTCCTTCAGGTTCGGGGCCTGGGCCAGCCGCTTGGCCAGCTCCGAGGTCGGGGCGTTCCAGGACACCGCGGTGAAGGCCTTGCGCTCGGCCGAGACCGGGGCCTGCGGGCCGGCACCGTCGCCCTTCAGCAGCACCCGGGTGACACCGTCGCGGTCGACGACCGCGACCGACACGTGCTGGCCGGCCTTGGTGGCCGCGTCCAGGGCGGCCTGGGCGGCGCGGGTGGCGGCGTCGATGGTCAGGCCGCTGCTCGCGGCCAGGTTCTTGTTCTGGGTGTCGGCCTTCGCCGCCGCCGGGACGGCCGGGGTGTCGGTGGACTCGGCGCTGGCCGAGACGGCGCCCACGGTGGCGGCGGCGAGCGCGGCGGCGGCGACGGTGCCGGTCAGCACCCGGGTGCGCACGGAGGTCTTCTTCATGGTCCAGCTCCTCAGCGGATCTGCGGGGTGGGGTGTGGCGGGGTGGGGCGGGGGTTCGGGGCCGCCGGGCCGTTGGGGGGATCGCCCGGCGGCGTGCTTCGATCCTCCGCCCGGGGAAGGCGCCGCCACATCGACGGTCCGGCGCGGACGTCCGGGCATGATGGTGGACGCCGGGGTCAACCGATCGGCTGATGCGGCCCCGGGCCGGACGGGTCACCATCGAGGGATCGACGCAGGTCGGTGCGAGGCCGGGCCGCGACGGTACGGGCCGGTGCAGGCCGGTCCGGGCCGGCGCCGACCGCGCCCGCACCACCCGTTCAGCCAGGAGCCACCCGTGCAGCAGCCCCGCCCGACCGCCGGCCGCGGCGCTGCGGACCGCACCGGCGCCGACCACCGCGCCGCCCTCGGCACCGGCGACACCCTCGACACCCGTGACACCCGTGACACCGGCGACACCCTCGACACCCGCGACACCGCTGACCCGGACGCGGGCCGGTTGGCACTGCTGCTGGACTCCGCCTTCCTGCTGCTGCTCGCCGCCTCGCTCAACCGCTACCTCACCCACCACTCCGGCACCGCGCAGGCGCCCTGGGTGATCGGGCTGAGCGCGGCCCTCGCGGTCGCCCGGCCGGCCGGGTCCTGGCTCGACCACCGCCGTCCGCCCGCCCCGGGCCGGCCCCGCCGGTGGCCGCTGGCCCTGGTGGTGGCCCTCTGGGTGGTGCTGGTGCTGCTCGCACCGAGCTTCGCCTGGTGCGCCGTCCCGCTGATCTACAGCGTGCTGCGGGTGCTGCCGGCGAGGGCGGCCATCCCGCTGGTCGGGGCGCTGACCCTGCTGGTGGTGATCGCCGAGATCCGGCTGCCCGGCGGCGCCGACGCCACCCTGGTCCTGCTGCCGCCCGCGGTGGCCGGGCTCGCCACCGGCGTCTTCCTCGTCATGGCCCGGCAGGCCGCCCGGCAGCGCGCGCTGATCGCCGATCTGGTCCGCACCCGGCGCGAACTCGCCGCCACCGAGCGGCGGGAGGGCACCCTGGCCGAGCGCGAGCGGCTGGCGATGGAGATCCACGACACCCTGGCGCAGGGCCTGTCCAGTCAGCAGATGCTGCTCCAGGCCGCCGAGCGCACCTGGGACACCCACCCGGCGACCGCCCGCACCCACGTCCGCACCGCCGCCGAGGTGGCGGCCCGGAACCTGGCCGAGGCCCGCCGCTTCGTCCACGGCCTCGCCCCGGTGGAGCTGTCCGACGGCCGCACCCTCGACCGGGCGCTGCGGTCGCTGGCCGAGCGGGAGTCCGCCGAGAGCGGGCTGCCGGTCCGCTTCCACCTGGACGGCACGCCGGTGCCGCTGCCCACGGCCGCGCAGTCCGCGCTGCTGCGGATCGCCCAGGGCGCACTGGCCAACGTCCGCGAGCACGCCGGGGCTTCGGCCGCCGCGATCACGCTGTCCTTCCTCGGCGACCAGGCCGTGCTGGACATCGCGGACGACGGACAGGGCTTCGACCCGGACGCGGCCGGCCCCGGGGGCGGGCGCGGGTACGGCCTGCCGGCGATGCGGGCCCGGCTCCGGCAGCTGGGTGGCAGGCTGACCGTGGAGAGCACGCCCGGTGAGGGCACCGTCGTCTCCGCCGCGATCCCCCTGACGCAGCGATGAGTGCGGATCACCCGTGCACCCGGCGCGGTGACGGGCCCGGCGCGGCCATGACCTTGGAGCAGAGATGAGCACGACTCCCGTCCGGACGACCCCGGTCCGCCTGCTGGTCTGCGACGACCACGCCGTGGTGCGGGCCGGGCTGCTGGCGTTGCTGGCGAGCGCCGGCGACATCGAGGTGGTCGGCGAGGCGAGCACCGGGGAGGAGGCCGTCGCGCTGGCCGCCCGGCTGGCGCCGCAGGTCGTGCTGATGGACCTCCAACTCGGCGACGGCATCGACGGGGTGGAGGCCACCCGGCGGATCACCGCCGCCCCGGGCGGACCGCACGTCCTGGTGCTCACCACCTACGACACGGACGCCGACATCACCCGGGCCATCGCCGCCGGCGCCACCGGCTACCTGCTGAAGGCCGAACGGCCGGAGGAGCTGTTCTCCGCCGTGCACGCGGCCGCGCAGGGCCGCACGGTGCTCTCGCCGCCGGTCGCCTCCAGGGTGATGGCGCAGATGCGGGCGCCCTCACCGCAGCTCACCGAACGCGAGCAGGACATCCTCGAACAGCTGGCGCAGGGGCTGGGCAACCGGGAGATCGCCCGGGCGCTGTTCATCAGCGAGGCCACGGTGAAGACGCACCTCGGCCGGATCTACGACAAGTTGGGCGTGGACACCCGGGCGGGCGCGGTGGCGGTGGCGAAGGAGCGCCGGCTGCTGCGCTGAGGCCGGACTCGCTCCCCGCTCCCCGTTCTCCGCTCCCCGTTCTCCGTTCTCCCGGCTGCGCTGGGCGCCCGCCCGGTGTCACTGCGTGCTGCCATGATGCTCGGAATGTCGGATTCCGAGCCGGTGCCCGCCCGTGAGCTCCACCGGCCCGGTGCGGGCGGCTCGGGCGCCGGCCGTCCCGGATCGGCCACAACTCCCTGGTCCGAGGCCTTTTTGGGTTCCGCCGAGGGCCTCGCCACAATGTGGATGTTTCGTGGATTTCGCTATTGACAAACCAACCACGCGGTTTGTTAGTTTGAGATCAACGACGTCCCCGGGGGGTGGGGGCTCGCCGGGGCCTGTGCGGACCGCTCTCGCCGGAGGGTGTGGCCAGGGGGGAACGGCGGGTTTGCCCGGGGTGTCGGGGGGAGCGGCAGCGCCGAAGCCGCGCGACGAGGCGGCGTGGAGCGGGTCCGGGGGGACTCGCTCCACGCCTCCCCCGGTCCCCTTCCACCGGCTCCTCCGGCCTCCCCGGCGCGTCCCGGCGCGTCCCGGCGTCTACGCCAGGGCGCTCCAGTACGGACAGCGGACGTACGGCAGCGGCGGCGCGCAGTGGTCGACGCTCCCGGACAGCACCGGGCCCCGCTCCGAGCGGGCCACTCCCGGCGAACTCGCGGTCAGCCCGGCCTCGCCCGACTCGCCGAAGCGCAGTGCCAGCCGGTAGCCGTCCGGGGTGGTCGCGGCGACGCCCGGGCGATCCTGGCCGGCGTTCAGCGAGGTGATCGTCCAGCCGCGCCGCCGCCAGTGCCGCTCCACCACGTCCGCCAGCACCGCCCGCCGGGGCAGCGAGACGACGGTGAGGAGGTCCCGACCCCGGGTGACGTACCAGAGCAGTTCCGACTCGCGCCCCGGCAGCGGCAGCCGCGCGCCCGCCCGTGCGGGCGCCCCCTGCCAGACCGGCGCCGGACGGACGGCGTCCAGGGTGTCCTGGAGCAGCGTCTCGCAGTGCTCGGCGGCGTCGAGTTGATCGACCGTCACCCCCGGCTCCGACCCCGGCCCGGACCCCGGCCGACGGACCGGCGCGACCCTCGCGCCCCCGGGGCCGCCGCCCGGACATCCGACGTTCAGCTCGGCACCACCTGACTGCACAGGGCCC
Organism: Kitasatospora sp. NPDC057738; assembly: GCF_042798815.1. Classification (NCBI taxonomy): domain Bacteria; kingdom Bacillati; phylum Actinomycetota; class Actinomycetes; order Kitasatosporales; family Streptomycetaceae; genus Kitasatospora; species Kitasatospora sp. NPDC057738. Next base: position 102,890 of record NZ_JBHVJT010000002.1, read on the forward strand.
TCCGTACTCCTCCCGGCGTTCAACCCGGGCAGGCATTCCGTCACTGCTTGGACGGCGGGCGGGTACGGGCAGTTCCCCTCCCGGCTCCATCCCTCACCGTTCCCACACCCTCAAAGTGCACTGCACGGTGCAGTTGAATCACTGATCTGCACCGTGTAGTTTACTTCTTGTGCCGAGCCGCCGGGCCGAAACCGCCGTCCGTCCGCTTGCCGCACGTCTTCTGACCCACCGTCCGCCCTCCTGTCGAGAGGACCCGCCATGCCCGTCATCACCGTCGGCACCGCCCGCATCCCCTACCGCGTCGTCGGCGACGGCCCCGACACCCTCGTCCTGGTGCACGGCACCGGCCCCGGCTCGGCCATGTGGGACGGCCTGCTGGACGCCTTCACCGACCGCTGCACCGTGCTGCTGCCCGACCTCTCCGGCAGCGAGGCCGCCGACGACGACGGCACGCCGCTCACCCTGGAGGCGCTGGCCGCCCAGGTCGCCGCCGTGATCGAGGACGCCGGCCGCGGCCCCGCCGACGTCCTCGGCTTCTCGCTCGGCGCCGTCGTCGCCACCGCGACCGCAGCCCTGCACCCCGAGCGGGTCCGCCGGCTGATCGCCGCCGCCGGGTGGATCAGCGCGGAACAGGACGAGTACCTGCGGCTCTCCATGGCCACCTGGCTCTCGCTCGCCGACCACCCCGCCGCGTTCGGCGGCTACGCCACCCTCACCGCCTTCAGCCGCGGCTTCCTCGACCGGATCGGGCGCGCCGCCGTCCAGGCCAACACCGCCTACATGCAGCCGACTCCGGGCACCCTGCGGCACATCGCCCTCAACCTCGGACTGGACCTCGGCCCGCTGCTCCCGCGCGTCCAGGCGCCCGCCCTGGTGATCGGCTGCACCCAGGACGCCACCGTCCCGGTGGAGAACGCCCGCCGGCTGCACGCCGCCCTGCCCGGCAGCGCCTACGCCGAGTTCGACACCGGCCACATCGTGCTCGCCGAGGAGACCGAGGCGTTCACCGGCACCGTCCGGGACTTCCTCACGGCCGCGTGACCGACCGCCGCGCGACCGGCCGTCGCACAACCGACCGCCGCGCGACCGACCGCCGGGAGGGAGCGGGCGGCGGCGTACGGGGGGTCCGGCCGGCGGGCGCGCACGGCCCGGGCGACCGGCGCGCGGAGCACACCATTGCCCGAGAGGCAAGCCCTGCTCCAGAAAGGCCGATTACCGCGCATGGTGATCCTAATCAAATTGACTGAACGTCAACTTCAAAGGTGAGACTGCCTTGTCAGCAACATCCGCAAGGAGACCACCATGCGCATACTCTTCACCGGCCCCACCGCGGCCGGTCACCTCTACCCGATGGTGCCCACCGCCCAGGCGCTGCGCGCCGTCGGGCACGAAGTCCTGTTCGCCGTCGGACAGCCGGTCGAGCTGATCCGCTCCGCGGGCTTCCCCATCGTCCAGATCGGCGACGGCCGGGGCCTGCGGGAGATCATCGAGGAGGCTCTCGGCGGCAAGGTCGAGTACGTCAACCAGAACAGGACCCAGGACGAGATCCTCGACATGGCGGCCGCGATGTTCGCGCGAGCCTCCCGTCCCGACGTGGACGGTCTGCTGGCGGCCGCCACCGACTGGGGCGCCGACCTGATCGTCCACGACTCCTTCGCGGCCGCCGCCCCGCTGATCGCCGCCCAGCTCAAGATCCCGTCGGTGGTGCAGAACTTCGGTGCCAGCCCCGGCGGTCCCATGACCGAGCTGGTGGCCTCGCACGTGTCCGACCTGTACGAGGAGCGCGGCCTGACCGGCCCGGGCATCGCCGCGGTGCTCAACGTCGGCCCGCTCGGCGGCGACCCGGACGGCCTGCCGATGCGCTACGTCCCGTACAACGGCGGCGGCATCGTCCCGGCCGAGTTCCTCCGCAAGGCCGACCGCCCGCGGGCGGTCGTCACCCTGGGCACCGTGCTCGCCGAACTCGACGGCGTCCGCGCGGTGGTCCGCCTGGTCGAGGCGGCGGCCGAGGTCGACGCCGACTTCCTGCTCGCGGTCGGCAGCGCCGACCTCGCCCCGCTCGGCACCCTGCCCGCCAACGTCCGCGGCCTGCCCTGGGTCCCGCTCAACGAACTGCTCGGCCGCGCCGACGCGCTGATCCACCACGGCGGCTCGGGCACCATGCTGACCGCCCTCCAGGCGGGCCTGCCCCAGCTGCTGCTCCCCCAGGGCGCGGACCACTTCCTCAACGCCGACGCCATCACCGCCACCGGCGCCGCCCTGAGCTCCACCTCCGACGCCGTCGACACCCCGCTGCTCACCCGCATCCTCACCGACGCCGCGCTGCGCGACGCCGCCCACCGCCTGCAGGCCGACAACGCCGCCCTGCCCACCCCGGCCACCCTGGTCCCCAGCCTGGAGGGCCTCGCCGCCCGCCGCTGATCCACTGATCCACTGCCGGCTCCGGCCCACCCGGACGCCGCACGACAGCCGCGGGCCGACCGGCCTGCGGCTGTCGGCCGTCTGCGGGCGCCTGTCGGTCGGCGTCGGCGGGCGTCCGTCGGCGGGCGTCCGTCGGCGGGACCGGGCCGCGCCGGGACTCGACGCCCACCCGCGCCGGCCGGCTCCGCCCACCGGTTACCAGCTGGAGGCGCCCCGGAACCAGATCGATCCCGGCCACTTCGACGCTCTGCCGCCCCGCGAACACCGCACGCCGCACGCCGCACTCCGCACCGGGTCGGCGCGGCGGCCGGGGGCGGGACGGGTTCGGGCCCGTCAGTCGCCCCGGAGCAGGGCGCGCAGCCCGGCGGTGTCGACGACGTCGGCCCGGGAGGGGAGGACCCGGCGGAGCAGGACCTCGTGGACCTCCGGATCCGGGTCGGCGACGCCGTCGGACAGGACGAGGAGCCGGTAGTCGCGGTCGGCCGCGTCGAGGACGGTGGACAGGACGGCGCCGCCGGTACCGAGGCCGCAGACGACCAGCGTGGTGATGCCGCGCTCGCGCAGCCGCCGGTCGAGGTCGGTGGTGGACAGGGCCCCGTAGCGGGTCTTGCGCACGAGGATGTCGCCGTCCCCGGGCGCCAGGTGCTCGTGGACGGCGGCGGCGGGGTCCTCGTGGTGCATGGCGCGGTGCCGGGCCAGCGGGGCGAAGGTGGTGTTGGCGGCCGGGACGGCGTCCCAGTCGGCCTCGGTGAAGCCGACGCGTACGTGGGCGATGGTGCCGCCCTCGGCGCGGACGTCGGCGATCGCCCCGGCCACCCGGCCGAGCAGGGCCTCGCGGTCCCCGTCCCCGGGCAGCGCGGCCAGGATCGCGGGCTGGCAGTCCAGGACGAGGAGGGCGGTGTGCGCGGGGTCGAGTGCCCGGTCGGTGCTCATGCGGGTGTCCTCCGTACGGATGGTGCGGCCGGCGGGGTGCCCGGTACGGCGTCCGGCCGCGTCCGGTCGGGTCGGGGAAGCAGGAAGGGGGTGGCGAGGATGAGCAGTCCCGCGACCGTGAGGGCGGTGCGCGGGCCAGTGGCGTCGGCGAGCAGTCCGCCGAGCGCGGTGCAGACGGCGATGGAGGCCTGCTGGCCGATCGACCAGGCCGACAGGGTGCGGGCGACGAGGTGCTTGGGCGTGCGTTCGAGCCGGTAGGTGGCGAGCACCGGGTTGAACAGGCTCATGTTGATGATGATCGCCAGCTCGACGGCCATCACGGTGACGAGCCCGATCACGCCGGGGCGGACGAAGGCCAGGCCGATCAGCCAGACGGCCCGCAGGGTGCCGACGACCCGGAAGACCCGGTCCCGCCCGTGGCGCTCCACGACCCGCCGGGCCAGCCGGGAGCCGATCAGCCCGCCGAGGCAGGGGGCGGCGAAGGCGAGGCCGTACTCCCAAGGGGCGAAGTGGAGTTGGCGCAGGAGGAGGACGGCGAGCACCGGCTCGGTGGCCATGATCAGACCGGCGACGAGCATGTTGTTGAGGTAGAGCGCCCGCAGACCGGGGTCGCCCAGGATGTGTCGCCAGCCATCGAGCACCGCGCCGACCCGGAGCGGCTTCCCGCCGGCCCGGACGGGCGGCTCCTCCCGGTCGCGGATCGCGGTGATGCCCAGCGCGGAGAGCAGGTAGCTGAGCGCGTCGGCCACCACGGTGGTGACCGGCCCGAACCAGCCGATCGCCGCCCCGCCGAGCGGCGGCCCGATCGCGATGGAACTCCAATTCGTCGACTCGAAGCGTGCGTTGGCCACGAGCAGGTCCTCCGGCCGGACGAGCGCCTTGAGGTAGGCCCCACTGGCCGCGCCGAACGCGATCTTGGCCGCGGCGATCACGATCGAGACCACGAGCAACTGGACGAAGCCGAGCCACCCGAAGGCGTAGGCCACCGGGATCGTCGCCATGGCCGCGAACCGGATCAGGTCCGTCGCGATCATGACCGGCCGCTTGCGCCGGAACTCCACCCACGGCGCGAGCGGCACCGCGACCAGCGCACCCACCGCGGGCCCCACCGCGGACAGCGCGGACACCTCGGCGGGCCCGGCGTGCAGCACCAGGACGGCGATCAGCGGCAGTGCCCCGAACCCCAGTCCGGACCCGTACGCGCTCGCCGCGTACGCCGCCCACAGCCATCCGAACCGCCGGCCCAGCCGTTTCCCGCCCGTCATGCGCGGTGCGCTCCCCTCGACGTCCCGACCCCGGCCGAACAAACCGGGGTTGACCGGTGAGAGCCAATCGGTCGCCACTGCGGCAGGTCAAACAACCGATTCACCCACTCCGCACAACCCCCGGTTGTTCCCTAAGGTGGGTTGCGTGGACCTCGAAGCAGTGCGCACCTTCGCCGCCATCGCGGAGGCCGGCCAGTTCCAGAAGGCCGCCGTCGACCTGTCCGTCACCCAGCAGGCCGTCTCCAAGCGCGTCGCCGCACTGGAGCGCGACCTCGGCGTGCGGCTGTTCACCCGCACCCCGCGCGGCGCCGAACTGACCATCGACGGGCAGGCGTTCCTGCCTCACGCCCGCGAGCTGCTGCGGGTCGCCGAGCGGGCGGTCGCGTCCGTGCGCGCCGGCCGCCGCCCGCTGCGGGTCGACGTGATCAACTCACGCGGCGCGGTCTCGGGCCTGATGCGCGGCTTCCACCGCAGCCACCCCGACATCGACCTCGACGTGCTGATGCTGTTCGACATCGACACCGCCGTCGCCGCCATCCGCTCCGGCACGATCGACGCGTCCTTCCGCGCCGTCGCCGCGCCCGGCAGGCCCCTGCCCGAGGACATCGAGTCCGTCCGGGTGCTCGACGAACCGCTCCAACTCCTCACCGGCCCCGACCACGCCCTCGCGGACGCCGGGTCCGTGACCGTCGCCGAACTGGTCGGCCACCGGATCTGGATGCCCGGCATCGCCCCCGGCACCGAGTGGGGCGCCTACTACGCCGACCTGGTCGCCGAGTTCGGCCTCACCATCGAGGCCACCGGCCCCAACTTCGGCTCCGACGTGCTCCTCGACACCATCGCCGACACCCCGGCCCTGGCCACCTTCATGAGCGAGCGGACCCGTCTCGTCTGGCCCGCCGGCCACGGCCTGCGCCGCATCCCGGTGACCGACCCGACGCCCGTCTACCCCCACTCCCTCCTCTGGCACCGCGACAACCCCCACCCGGCGCTGCCCACGCTCCGCGCCCACCTCGCGGCCGCCCCCGCGGACCCCGCCGCCCCGGACACCTGGACCCCCGCCTGGGCCCTCCCCCACTGACCTCCCCGAACCACCCCGGCCCGAACCGGCCGGTCCGGACAACGCGGAAGGGACGGAGCCGGACCGACCGAAACAGCGGCCGCGGCGGGGGCCGTGCTCCGCCCCGCCCGGGATCCCCGCCGGCGGCCACCCGTGAGGGGAACGTGGCCGGAGGGCGCGATGCACCGCCGTCGGGCGTAATGGAAGGACCCGCCCCGGCGGACTGCACCGGGGTGCCGGGGTCGATCGAGCCGGTGTCGAGTGCCCGCGCGGGAGCAGAACGGCGGCGCGAGCGGGGCGGCGGCGGGCAGGGATGAGCGGTGAACAGCGATGAGCGGTGAGCAGCGGTCCGGCGCGGCGCGACCGGACCGGCCGGAGGGGCACGGCGAACGCCTGCTGGGCACGCTGCTCGATCAGACCCATGAGCTGCCGCCCCAGCTGATCGCCCCGCTGGTCGCCGCCGCGGTGCGCGGGCTCGGCGGCCGCGACCCGGCGCTCCTGCTGCAGGACTACGGCCAGCTGGTGCTGGCGCCGTTGCCGGGGCGGGGGTTGGCCGCCGGGGAGCCGGTGCCGATCGACGGCTCCCCGGCGGGCGCGGCCTTCCTGCGCGGTGTCGCCGTCGAGGAGCCGCGGCCCGACGGGGTGCGGCTGTACCTGCCGTTGCTGGACGGCGGCGACGAGGTGGGGGTTCTGGCCCTCACCCTGGACGCGGTCGACGAGGGCGACCGGCCGCTGCTGCGGCGCCTCGCCGCCCTGGTCGCCGATCTGCTGGTCACCAAGAGCGGCTACACCGACCGGATCTTCCAGGCCCGGCGCCTCGAACCGATGAGCGTGGCCGCGGAGATCCAGTGGTCGCTGCTGCCACCGCTGTCGCTGTCCGTTCCGCAGGTCGCCGTGGCCGGGATCCTCGAACCGGCCTACCAGGTGGCCGGGGACAGCTTCGACTACGCGCTCAACGACGGCCTCCTGCACGTCGCCACGATCGACGCGATGGGCCACGGGCTGGACGCCGCGACCATGGCGACCGTGGCCATCGGCGCGTACCGGCACGCCAGGCGCGCCGACATCGGACTCGCCGAGATCTACGCGTTCATGGACCGGGCCATTGCCGAGCAGTTCGGGCCGGACCACTTCGTCACCGCGCAGATGATGCGCCTGGACACCGGGACCGGCCACCTGCAGTGGGTCAACGCCGGCCATCCCCAACCGCTGCTGATCCGCGACCACGTCGTCGTCGAGCGGCTGGAGAGCGAGACCACCCTGCCGGTCGGCTTCGGCGGTGAGGAGCCGGTGATCAGCGAGCGGGTGCTGCGGCACGGTGACCGGGTGCTGTGCTTCACCGACGGCCTGGTCGAGGAGCGCGAGGCCGGCGGGGAGCAGTTCGGGGAGGAACAGCTCATCGACTGGGTCAACCGCGTCGAGCGCTCGCAGGACGGGGTGCGGGCCGTGGTGCGCGCGCTCTCCCACGTCCTGAAGGAGAAGCGCGGCGGGCGGACGAGCGACGACGCGACCCTGTTCCTGATCGAGTGGCGCTGAGCGGGCCGCCCCTCACCACGGCTCTCGTGACCGGCCGGGCCGGGCCGGTGCGGGCGGAGTACCGTGGGGATGTCGTCCGCGGACGGGTGGCGAACCGTGTCGGACGAAGCGACCGGTCCCCGGTCGGCGACGACACGGTGAGACCGGCGGGAAGCGACTCGGCCCGGCAGGTCCTTCGTCGCCACCGGCATCGGCTCCGAGCCACCGGGCGGGGCCTCCTGCGGGGCGGCCTCGTGGGCCGGGCTCCTCGGACAGACAGGAAAGGCGGGACGGGGAGATGTCCGTCTACGTGAAGCTCTCGGCCGACGCCCGGGTGCCGGCGGAGCCGTCGAAGGGGCCGCTGGACATGCAGTACGAGGACGGTGCGGACGGCGTCACCTTCGAGTACGACCTGCATCCCAGTGGTGCGCTGCGCGTCCTGCGGGTCTTCGAGGACACGCCCTACCGGATCGAGGTCTGCTTCGGCCCCGGGGCGTGGCTCCAGGTCATGGGCAGCTACCTGCGAAAAGGCGCCGAGTACTGACGGCGGTCCGCGCCGGCCCCCGCTCCGGGTACGCCCCGGTGTCGGACGCTCCGCGGGTACGGGGCGGCCCCTCAGACGCGCCCGTAGCGGACCGCCTGGTCGGCGAATTCCCGGGCCATCTCCTCGGAAACGGTCGGACGGGTGCGGTGGATGGCGTCCAGATAGTCCTGGGTGCCGGGTTGGGTCCGCTCCCCCGTGTCGAGCGTGCGCTCGAACGTGCTCTGGGCGACCGCCATGGCGACCTGCCGGATGTCGGCGGGAGTGAAGCCCTCGCTGGCTTCCGCGAGCACCGCCGTGTCCGCGGCGGTGCCCGTTTTCGCCGTGTAGCCGGCCCACAGCGCGTCGCGGGCCGCGGCGTCGGGTGGCCCGACCGGCAGGACGTAGTCGAACCGGCCGTGGCGCAGGAACGCCGGATCCAGCGCGGCCACCGAGTTGGTGGCACAGACGAGGAGCCGGCCGTCGCGGTCACGGAACCGCACGATCGACTTGAGGAGTTCGTTGACCACGCCGACCGAAGCGGGGGCGGCGAGGCTGCGTGTCCCGGCGACCTCTTCGACCTCGTCGATGAAGAGCAGCACATGGTCGAGCTGCACCACCTCCTCGAAGCGGCGGCTGAGTCCGGTGGCCAGCCCGTCCTCGGAGACGAGCCTGGAGGGGAAGATCTCGATGAACGGCCAGCCGAGCCGGCCGGCCACGGCCTTGGCGAACGTGCTCTTGCCCGTGCCCGGCGGGCCGAACAGCACGACCGCGCGCGGCGGTTCCACTCCGTGGGCGTCCGCCAGCTCGGGGTTCGCCAGGGGCAGCACCAGTCGCCGTTCGATGAGCCGCTTCTCGTCGGCCATGCCCGTGAGCCGCTCCCAGAGACGGGCTTCGGGCATGACCGCGCCCAGCATCGCCAGGACCGTCGCGCCCTGGGCACTGACGGCCTCCGACTTCTCGAAGTACGTGAGCCCCCGGTGGGGTTGGAATCCGGAGTTGACCAGTGCGGTGGCTCCGGTCTCCTCATCGGGCAGCAACGCCGCGACGATCCTGGCGCCGGCGTCCCGCAGACGGTGCTCCAGCGCGGACAGCAGGGCGGTGCCGATGCCCAGGTTCCGCCAGGCGGGGTGCAGGGCGATGCGCAGCACCCATGCCCGGTCCCCGTCCACCCGGCCCACCGCCGCGCCCACCAGATGGCCGTCCGCGACCACGACGACGCTCGGATTCCGTGCCTGCAGCGCGGCGACCACGTCCGAGAGACGGAAGACGGCGGCGCGATCCGTGGTGGCGCTCTCGGCGTCGAGCCGGACCATCGCTTCGAGGTCGTCCGGAGTGAAGTCCCGGACATGCCATACAGCCATTCGCCGCTCTCGCATACGCCGCTCTCGAACGTCGCGCGCCCCTGGACTTCCATCATCGGCCGACTCCGGCCCGGTCGCTCGCCAGGGCGGACGGCCACGGCCGGTGCGCGCACCCAGCACCCCGAGACGCCCCGAGCCGCATCCGGACCCTTGACCGCCCGGACACGCTCGCCCCGGAACGCTCCGTCGATCGCCACGGTGCTCACCCGGATGGATGGTGAACGTCAACTCCCGTACATGGCACATGCGTTCGCCGCCATGCAGCCGACTCCCCGCGGCCTCCGGGGCGGGCGCAACAGGGCCGGACCGGCCCGGACAACGCGAAAGCCCCAGGCCGCTGACCTGGGGCTTTACTGCTGGAGCGGGCGACGAGAATCGAACTCGCGCTCTAAGCTTGGGAAGCTCATGTTCTACCATTAAACTACGCCCGCCTGATGAGCCGTCAGAGACCGCTCGATCCAGTGTCACTGTACCCCATCTGCGACGGTGGTTGCACAGGGGGTCGGTGAACGTGGCGGAGCACGGTGGGGCGGGTGCGGAGGCGTACTGTTTGGGCCGCGTGCGAGTGCCCCGGTGAGTGGGGGCCGGGGCGGCGAGCCATGGTGAGGAATGTCCGGAACATCCCTTCGTGTGACGCTGTCCCGGGGCTCGGCCGCCGGGGCACGTGAGTACGGGTGAGTACTGGGTTAGGGATGGGAAGGGGATCGATGGAGCAGCGCGCCGTCGTTCGTTGTGCCGAGGGGCACCTGTTCAGCACCACCACGTTCCCGATGCAGAACCTCGGTCCGGGCCGGATCGGCCCCGGGCGGTTGATCCGATGTCCGCAGTGCGGACGGCTGCGGAGTTCGGTGCTGGCCGACGTGCGGGAGCTGTCGGAGCCGCAACTGGCGCGGGCGATGCGGCTGGAGGCCGCGGAGTTCCTGGCCTGAGGGCCGGCGGAAGGGCGGACGGGCCCCGGGCGGATTCGTCCGGGGCCCTTTCTTGCACGTAACCTCGAAGCGTGCTGCTCTCTGACAAGGACATCCGGACCGAAATCGACCGGGGCCGGGTCGTCGTCGACCCGTTCGACCCGTCGATGATCCAGCCGTCGAGTATCGACGTGCGCCTCGACCGCTTCTTCCGCGTGTTCGAGAACCACAAGTACCCGCACATCGACCCCTCGGAGGAGCAGCCGGACCTGACCCGGCTGGTCGAGCCGGAGGGCGACGAGGCGTTCATCCTGCACCCCGGCGAGTTCGTGCTGGCCTCGACGTACGAGGTCATCACGCTGCCCGACGACGTCGCGTCCCGGCTGGAGGGCAAGTCGAGCCTGGGCCGGCTGGGCCTGCTCACCCACTCCACGGCCGGCTTCATCGACCCCGGCTTCAGCGGCCACGTGACGCTGGAGCTGTCGAACGTCGCGACGCTGCCGATCAAGCTGTACCCGGGCATGAAGATCGGGCAGCTGTGCCTGTTCCGGCTCTCCTCGCCCTCGGAGCACCCGTACGGCTCGGAGCGCTACGGCTCGCGCTACCAGGGCCAGCGCGGCCCGACGCCGTCGCGCTCGTACCTGAACTTCCACCACACCGAGGTCTGAGCCGAAGGGCTCCGCAGAGCGCACGCACGACGGGCGGCCACCCCCTTCCGAGGTCGGAAGGAGGGGTGGCCGCCCGCGGCGTTCCTCAGGCCCGCTTCGGGCTGGTGACGGCGACCAGCTCGGTGCCGTCCTCGGACAGCCGCAGTTCGGTGCGCAGCTCGGCCAGCTCGCCGAGGTGGTGCAGGTGGGTGCCGCCGCAGAAGATCTGCGCGCCGCCCTCGGGCAGCTCGCAGTGCCACTGGCGGCGGGCGGTCAGCTCGGGGCCGGGCACCTCGATGCGGACCGGGGCGTCCGCGGCGACCCAGGCGGCCAGCCGGGCGTTGACGGCCTCGGTGAGGGCCGGCAGGGCGTCGGCGAGGGCCGGGAACTCCTCGGTGGCGTCCACCGTGAAGCCCTTCTTCTTCAGCGACTTGCCGAGCCGGTAGGTGTCGGTGCTGGCCGCGGTGTCCATCACCGAGCTCGCCATGGCGAGGCTGTCGAAGTCCGGGTGGCCGAAGGCGTCCGAGCGGCCCGGGTCCTTGCGCCAGCGCGGGGCGAGCGCGGCGTTCAGGGCGAGGGCGAGCAGGTGGCAGCCGCTGTGCGAGGCGCTGAGGGCGCCCCGGCGGTCGGCGTCGACGGCGAGCGCGGCGGTGCGGCCGACGATGTCGCCGGGGTCGCCGTCGAGGACGTGCAGGACCAGCCAGGACCACTCCTCGTCACCGCGCCGGACCGGGATGTCGGCGCCGACCAGCAGCTCCCCGCCGTCCGGGCCGACGGCGCCGGTCAGGCAGTCGACGACGGCCAGCCCGGTGCCGTCCACGGTCAGGGTGCCGAGGTCGGCCGGCTGGTCCGGCCAGGTGTGGTCGAGCGGGTGGAACGGGGTCGCCTCGGTGACGACGGCGTACCGGCCGTCGGCCAGCGGGTGCACCGCGAGCACCGGGGACTCGCCGGTCACCGCCCCGGCCGGGAAGCTGACGTGGGTGGTGGGGAGGGTCATTCCTGGCTCCGGTGAAGGTGGGACGACGAGGGTGGGCGGGCCCGGCGCTCGGCCGCGACCCGCCCCCATTCTGCCTTCCGCCCGCCGAAGGGTTCCGCCCCCCGAAGGGTTCCGCCCACCGAAGCCCGTCGGAGCCCGTTGGAGCCCGCTGAAGCCCGCCGGAGCCGGCCGCCCGCCGAACCCCTCGGCCCGCCGGGCGCTCAGCCCAGCGTCGGCAGCTTGATCAGCACCAGCAGCGCGACCAGCTGTACCGCCGAGGCGGCCGCGGCCTTGCCCCAGGGCAGGTCGTGCAGCCGCCGGACCATGCTGGTCAGCAGGTACGCGCAGAGCATCCAGGTGGCCCAGCCGACGACCTGGACGACGGCGCTGCCGGAGGGCAGCACCAGGTCGAGCAGCAGCCGGGGCGCGTCGGTGAGCCAGCCGATCAGCGCGGCCAGGCCGACGGTCGCCTTCCACGGGCCGTCGCCGCCGAGCTGGCGGGCCAGCGCGTAGGTGACTCCGCCGAAGAGCGCCCCGGTCACGGTGAAGCCGATGGCGGCGGCGAGGATGCCGGTCAGCGCCACGGTGAAGGTCGAGTTGACGATGTCGTCGTGGGTCAGCCCGATGCCGAGCACCGCGAGCGCGCCGTACAGCAGCGAGACGGTGAGGGCGGGCAGCCAGACCTGGTGGTCGCGGGTGCGGTCGAAGATCGCGGTCGGGGCGCGGAACAGGCCGGTGAACAGCTCGCGCCAGTGCGGCCGGGGCCCGGCGACGTGCGGGGCGGACTGGCCGCCGGCCCGGTAGACGGCGACGTTGTCCTGGCCGTACGGCTGCTGGTCGTAGCCCTGGTCGGGGCCGTAGCCCTGGTCGGGCCCGTAGCCGTGGTCCGGACCGTACCCGTGGTCGGGGCCGTAGCCCTGGTCCGGGCCGTAGCCCTGCGCGGGCCCGTACGGCGGCTGCTGCGCGTACGGGCCGCCGTCCGCGTACGGGTCGCCGGTCGGGAAGGCCCGGGTGCTGCCGGGCCGGTCCGCCGCGTACGGGTCGTACCCGTCCCCCGCCGGGTGCCCCGGAGCGCCGGGCGGGCCGGCCGGCCCGCCGGGACCGCCGGGCGTCGCCGCGTGCGGGGCCGTGAAGTACTCCGGCCCGTCCGTCCCCCCGTGCCCCCCGGGCACCGACGGCGGCGGAGGGGCCGACCACCCGCCGTGCGGACGGTCGGCGCCCTGACCGCTGTCGTATCGATTACCAGCCACGGTCCGAAGGTACCCGCCCGGCCCGGCCCGCGTCGGCCCCGGACGGAGCCGGGGCCGGTTTGCAGCGAGGCTGAGACGAACGGGGCCGAAAACCCGCCGGAACGACCCCCGGGAGCCCAACAGCCCGGCACCCCGGAGCCCGGCGGCCCGGGAGCCCGGCAGCCCCCGGAGTCGCTACCGCTGCGCGCCGACCGACGGCCCGTGCACCGCCGCGGCCGCGCTGGTGCCGGCCGGGCAGCCGCCCGGCCCGGCCGTGGTGCGGACGGCGCCGACCGGCAGCAGGGTGCCGCAGGCGATCCGGATGCCGTTGGGCAGCTCGTTGTCCGACTCCACGATCGCGCCGTCGCCGATCACCGCGCCGTCCAGCGCCGAGCGGTCGCCGACGGTGGCGAAGGCCCCCACGATCGAGTCCTTGACCAGGGTGTCCGGGCCGATCACCGCGCCCGGCAGGATCACGCTGCCCTCGACGATCGCGCCGGCCTCGACCACCGCGTCCTCGGAGACCACGGTGCCGCCGCTGAGCACCGCGCCCGGGTGGACGGTGGCGCCGGGCAGCAGCAGGGCGTCGCCGGTCGGGCCGGGGACGGCCGGGGAGTCGACCTTGCCGAGCACCAGGTCGGCCGAGCCGCGGACGAAGGCCGCCGGGGTGCCCAGGTCCAGCCAGTACGAGGTGTCGACGACGCCGCGCAGCAGTGCGCCGGTGGCCAGCAGCTCGGGGAAGGTCTCGCGCTCGACGGACACCTCGCGGCCGGCCGGGATGCGGTCGATCACGGACCGGGTGAAGACGTAGCAGCCGGCGTTGATCTGGTCGGTGACGATCTGCTCGGGGGTCTCCGGCTTCTCCAGGAACTCCAGCACCCGCCCGTCCTCGTCGGTCGGGACGAGGCCGAAGGCGCGCGGGTCCTCGACCCGGGTCAGGTGCAGGGTGACGTCGGCCCCGGCGGCCACGTGGCCGTCGCGCAGGGCGGCGATGTCGACACCGGAGAGGATGTCGCCGTTGAAGACCAGGACCGGTTCGTCCGGGCCGCAGGTCAGCCCGGACGCGGCGTTGCGGATGGCCCCGCCGGTGCCCAGCGGCTCGCGCTCGGTCAGGTAGACCAGCTCGATGCCGTACGGGGTGCCGTCCTGGAAGTGGTCCTCGAACACCTCGGCCAGGTACGACGTGGCCAGCACGACGCGGGTGACGCCGGCGGCGGCCGCGCGGGCCAACTGGTGCGCGATGAACGGGACGCCTGCCACCGGCAGCATCGGCTTGGGGGTGTGGGTGGTCAGCGGACGCAGTCGCGTGCCCTTACCACCGACCAGCATGATCGCCTCGGTCATGGTCTGCGCTGTTCCCCTTGTGTCTCTGCGGCCCGGCCCGGCGGGCCGACACCTCGTCGTCGGTCTGGACCCGGCCGTCCGGCCGGCGCGGGTCGCCACCCGTCCGGGGCTTCCGTCCGGAACGGGTCGACCGGCACGAAGCCGGTCCGGGCCTACTGTATTTGCTTCCGACCGAATGCCCGTCCGGCGCCTGTGCGATTGCCGTCACTCCCCGTACGCCCGCCGTACCGGTGCGCGCCGTCGGGCCGCCCAAAAGCCCGGCCCGGCGGGCGCGTTCGGGGCGTCCACCGGGCCGGGCGGTTGTAGCAGAACTGTCGAACAGCGGGCTCCGCGGCGGGCGTTACGCGTCCACCGTCGCGGGCTGCTCCTCGCTCCCGGCCGGCGGGAGGGCCTTGACCGAGTCGAGCAGCAGCTGGGCCACGTCGACCACCTTCAGGTGCTCCTTGGCCGCACCCTCGTTCTTCTTGCCGTTGACCGAGTCGGAGAGCATCACCAGGCAGAACGGGCAGGCGGTGGAGACGATGTCGGGGTTGAGCGACAGCGCCTCGTCCACGCGCTCGGTGTTGATCCGCTTGCCGATGCGCTCCTCCATCCACATCCGGGCACCGCCGGCGCCGCAGCAGAAGCCGCGCTCCTTGTGCCGGTGCATCTCCTGCTGGCGCAGACCGGGGACCTTGTCCATGATCTCGCGCGGCGGGCTGTAGACCTTGTTGTGGCGGCCCAGGTAGCAGGGGTCGTGGTAGGTGATCAGGCCCTCGACCGGGTTGACCGGGATCAGCTTGCCCTCGTCGATGAGGTGCTGGAGCAGCTGGGTGTGGTGGATGACCTCGAAGTGGCCGCCGAGCTGCGGGTACTCGTTGGCGATGGTGTTGAAGCAGTGCGGGCAGGTGGCGACGATCCGCTTGACCGGGGCGTCCTCCAGGGCCGCGTTCAGCGTCTCCACGTTCTGCGCGCCGAGCATCTGGAACAGGAACTCGTTGCCCAGGCGGCGGGCGGAGTCACCGGTGCAGGACTCCTCCTTGCCGAGGATCGCGAACTTCACGCCCGCGGTGTGCAGCAGCTCCGCGAAGGCCTTGGTGGTCTTCTTGGCGCGGTCCTCCAGGGCGCCGGCGCAGCCGACCCAGTAGAGGTACTCGACCTCGGCGGGGTCGATGTCCTCACCGATCACCGGCACCTCGATGCCGGTCTCCTTCTTGAGCTCCTTGACCCAGTCCAGGCGGGCCTTGGTGGCCATGCCCCACGGGTTGCCCTTGTTCTCCAGGTTCTTGAGCATCGTCCCGGCCTCGGTCGGGAACGAGGACTCGATCATCACCTGGTAGCGGCGCATGTCGACGATGTGGTCGATGTGCTCGATGTCCACCGGGCACTGCTCGACGCAGGCGCCGCAGGTGGTGCAGGACCACAGCACGTCCGGGTCGATGACGCCGTTCTCCTCGGCGGTGCCGATCAGCGGGCGCGCGGCCTCGGCCAGGGCGGCCGCCGGGACGTCCTCGAGCTGCTCGGAGGTGGCCTTCTCCTCGCCCTCCATGTCCTTGCCGCCGCCGGCCAGCAGGTACGGCGCCTTGCCGTAGGCGTGCTCGCGCAGGCTCATGATCAGCAGCTTCGGCGAGAGCGGCTTGCCGGTGTTCCAGGCCGGGCACTGCGACTGGCAGCGGCCGCACTCGGTGCAGGTGGAGAAGTCGAGGATGCCCTTCCAGGAGAAGTGCTCGACCTGGGAGACGCCGAAGACGGCGTCCTCGGCCGGGTCCTCGAAGTCGATCGGCTGACCGTCGCTGGTCATCGGACGGAGGGCGCCGAGCGCGGTGCCGCCGTCCTCCTCGCGCTTGAAGTAGATGTTGAAGAAGCCGAGGAAGCGGTGCCAGGCCACGCCCATCGAGGGGTTGAGGCCGATGGTGGTCGCCCACGCGAACGAGATGCAGATCTTCAGCATCGCGAACAGGTAGATCAGGTTCTCCAGCGTGCCGTGCGACAGGCCGCTCAGCGCGGAGACCAGCGGGTACGAGACCAGGTGCTCCGGCCCGTACGAGTCGACGCCGTTGAGGGCGCCCTCCAGGCCGCGCAGCATCAGGATGCACAGGCCGATGCCGAGGATCGTGTACTCGACGTAGAAGGCCTGCCAGGCGATCGAGCCGGCGAACCGGGACTTGCGGCCCGACCGGGACGGCAGGCTCATCAGCCGGATCACGATCAGGACCAGGATGCCCAGGGTGGTCAGGGTGCCGACCAGCTCGACGAAGAGCTGCCAGATCGTCCAGTGGCCGATGATCGGCAGCGCGAAGTCGGCGTCGAAGAGCTGGCCGAAGGCGTTGACGATGGTCAGCACCAGGCTGAAGAAGCCCACCGCGACGAACCAGTGGGCGATCCCGACGATCCCCCAGCGGTTCATCCTGGTGTGGCCGACGAACTCGGTCGCGACGGTCTTCACCCGCTGGGCGGGCTGCCCGAAGCGGGTGGAGTCCGGCGCGCCGGTGCGGACCACCTTGTAGATGTACAACGCCGCACGGGCGGCGAGCGCGGTGCCGATCACGAATGTGACCAGCGAGATGACGATCGCTGCTAGCTGCATCGGCTCTCCGTCTCCTGCGGCTTCGCGGTTGAGCAGGCTCTGCGGTTCCACGTTCTTCGGGAACCGAGTGTACTGGTCGGTAACTTGCCGGGCCGACGGCCCGGACATTACCGGTGGACAACGGTTCTCCAGAAGATTCCCAAGCTATGGCGGCAGTCACGTGGGCGCACCCCCGCCACGGCGCGGCGGGGCACTCCGGCGGCGGGCGCCCACCGATCCGCTCAGCAAAGTTGAGCGAGCCGCACTCATACCTGTTGACGCCGCCCACCGAGTCATGCATCCTTGAGCCCGTAAAGCTCAACTCTTCCGTGGAGGTATCTACGATGGCACGCGCGGTCGGCATCGACCTCGGTACGACGAACTCGGTCGTCAGCGTTCTGGAGGGTGGCGAGCCCACCGTCATCACGAACGCCGAGGGTGCGCGGACCACGCCGTCCGTCGTCGCCTTCGCCAAGAACGGCGAGGTTCTGGTCGGCGAGGTGGCCAAGCGCCAGGCGGTCACCAACGTCGACCGCACCATCCGCTCGGTCAAGCGCCACATGGGCACCGGGTGGAAGATCAACATCGATGGCAAGGACTTCAACCCCCAGCAGATCTCGGCCTTCGTGCTGCAGAAGCTGAAGCGGGACGCCGAGGCGTACCTGGGCGAGACCGTCACCGACGCCGTCATCACCGTCCCGGCGTACTTCAACGACTCCGAGCGCCAGGCCACCAAGGAGGCCGGTGAGATCGCGGGCCTCAACGTCCTGCGCATCGTCAACGAGCCGACCGCGGCCGCCCTCGCGTACGGCCTGGACAAGGACGACCAGACCATCCTGGTCTTCGACCTCGGCGGCGGCACCTTCGACGTCTCCCTGCTGGAGATCGGCGACGGGGTCGTCGAGGTGAAGGCCACCAACGGTGACAACCACCTCGGTGGTGACGACTGGGACCAGCGCGTCGTCGACCACCTGGTCAAGGTCTTCCAGGCCGGCCACGGCGTCGACCTGTCCAAGGACAAGATGGCCCTGCAGCGTCTGCGCGAGGCCTCCGAGAAGGCGAAGATCGAGCTGTCCTCGTCCTCCGAGACCTCGATCAACCTGCCGTACATCACGGCCTCCGCCGAGGGCCCGCTGCACCTGGACGAGAAGCTCACCCGCGCCCAGTTCCAGCAGCTGACCGCGGACCTGCTGGAGCGCTGCAAGGTCCCGTTCCACAACGTCATCAAGGACGCCGGCATCTCGCTCTCCGAGATCGACCACGTCGTCCTCGTCGGCGGCTCGACCCGCATGCCGGCCGTCGCCGAGCTCGTCAAGGAGCTGACCGGCGGCCAGGACGCCAACAAGGGCGTCAACCCGGACGAGGTCGTCGCCATCGGCGCCGCGCTCCAGGCCGGTGTCCTCAAGGGCGAGGTCAAGGACGTCCTGCTGCTCGACGTCACCCCGCTGTCCCTCGGCATCGAGACCAAGGGCGGCATCATGACCAAGCTGATCGAGCGCAACACCACGATCCCGACCAAGCGCTCCGAGATCTTCACCACGGCCGAGGACAACCAGCCGTCCGTGCAGATCCAGGTCTACCAGGGCGAGCGCGAGATCGCCGCGTACAACAAGAAGCTCGGCATGTTCGAGCTGACCGGCCTGCCGCCGGCGCCGCGCGGCCTGCCGCAGATCGAGGTCACCTTCGACATCGACGCCAACGGCATCATGCACGTCGGTGCCAAGGACCTCGGCACCGGCAAGGAGCAGAAGATGACCGTCACCGGCGGCTCCTCGCTGCCGAAGGACGAGGTCGACCGCATGCGCCGCGAGGCCGAGCAGTACGCCGAGGACGACCACAAGCGCCGCGAGGCCGTGGAGACCCGCAACTCCGCCGAGCAGCTCGTCTACTCGACCGAGAAGTTCATCGCCGACAACGCCGACAAGCTGCCGGGCGACGTCAAGACCGAGGTCGAGACCGCCATCGGCGAGCTCAAGGAGGCCCTGAAGGGCGAGGACATCGCGAAGATCCGCGAGGCCTCGGAGAAGGTCTCCACCACCGCGCAGAAGCTCGGCCAGGCGCTGTACGCCAACGCCGACGCCGCTGCCGGTGCCGCCCCCTCCGGTGACTCCGCCCAGGCCAAGGACGACGACGTCGTCGACGCCGAGATCGTGGACGACGAGAAGCCCAAGGGCGGTGCGGCATGACGGACAAGCCGCAGGGCGGTAAGCCCGGCGACGACTCCGCCGCCGAAGAGGCCGTGATCAAGGCTGCCGAGGAGGCCGCCGCGGCCGGCACCGGGGAATCCGGTTCGGACGACCTCGCCACCGCCAAGCGCGAGCTCGCCGAGCGCACCGGTGACCTCCAGCGCCTCCAGGCCGAGTACCAGAACTACCGCAAGCGCGTCGAGCGCGACCGGCTGACCGTCCGCGAGATCGCCGTCTCCAACATCCTGGAGTCGCTGATCCCGGTCCTGGACGACATCGGCCGCGCCCGCGAGCACGGCGAGGTCACGGGCGGCTTCAAGTCCGTCGCCGAGTCGCTGGAGACGGTCGTCGCCAAGCTGGGCCTGCAGCAGTTCGGCAAGGAGGGCGAGCCCTTCGACCCGACCATGCACGAGGCGCTGATGCACAGCTACTCCTCGGACGTCACCGAGGACACCTGCGTGCAGATCCTCCAGCCCGGCTACCGCATCGGCGAGCGGATCATCCGCCCGGCGATGGTGGCCGTCGCGGAACCCCAGCCCGGCAGCCAGGCGTCCTCCCCGGACGCCGAGCCGAAGTCCGCCGACGCGGACAAGTCCGACGGTGGCTCGGACAGCTGACAACCTGTGACAGCTGACAACCAGTGCGCTGCGGAGTCGTACGCCGGCCAGTACGGCGGCCGGCTCCGCAGCGCTCTGTCAGCAGCCGTTTGCTCACCGGCTGTTGACAGCACAGTGACGATGGACATCGGGAGGTGGCGGAAGCCATGAGTGGCAAGGACTTTGTCGAGAAGGACTACTACAAGGTCCTCGGCGTGCCCAAGGACGCCACCGCCACCGAGATCAAGAAGACCTACCGCAAGCTCGCGCGCGAGTTCCACCCCGACGCCAACAAGGGTGACTCCAAGGCCGAGGAGCGGTTCAAGGACATCTCCGAGGCGTACGACGTCCTCTCCGACGAGAAGCGCCGCAAGGAGTACGACGAGGCCCGCAGCCTCTTCGCCAACGGCGGCTTCCGGGCCGGCGGCGCCCCCGGCGGCAACGGCAGCTACAGCTTCGACTTCGGCGACCTCTTCAGCGGCAGCCAGGGCGGCGCCGGCCAGGCCGGCGGCGGCCTCGGCGACGTGTTCGGCGGCCTCTTCAACCGCGGCGGCACCCGGCAGGCCCAGCCCCGGCGCGGCGCCGACGTCGAGACCGAGGTGACGCTCTCCTTCGAGGAGGCGGTGGACGGCGCGACCGTCCCGCTGCGGATGACCAGCCAGGCCCCCTGCCGGGGCTGCAACGGCACCGGCGCCAAGTCCGGCACCACCCCGCGGGTCTGTCCGACCTGCGTCGGCGCGGGCACCGTCAGCCGCGGCCAGGGCGCCTTCGCCCTCTCCGAGCCGTGCAAGGACTGCCGCGGCCGGGGCATGATCGTCGACGACCCGTGCCCCGACTGCCACGGCAGCGGCCGGGCCAGCTCGGCCCGCACCATGCAGGTCCGGATCCCGGCCGGCGTCCAGGCCGACCAGCGCATCCGGCTCAAGGGCAAGGGCGCCCAGGGCGAGCGCGGCGGGCAGCCCGGCGACCTCTACGTGACCGTGCACGTCGACTCCCACCCGGTCTTCGGCCGCAAGGGCGACAACCTCACCGTCACCGTCCCGGTGGCCTTCCCCGAAGCCGCGCTCGGCGCCACCATCGAGGTGCCCACGCTGAACGGCCCGACCGTGAAGCTCAAGCTGCCCCCGGGCAGCGCCAACGGCCTCACCATGCGCGCCCGCGGCAAGGGCGCCACCCGCAAGGACGGCACCCGCGGCGACCTCCTCGTCACCGTCGAGGTCGTGGTGCCCCAGCACGTCACCGGCGACGCGCTGAACGCCCTTGAGCAGTACCGCGAGGCCACCGCCTCCGACGATCCGCGCGCCGCCCTGTTCCGGGCGGCGAAGGGAGCGTGACGACCAGATGTCCCCGATGAACCCGATCGACCCCGACACCCCGATCGGCCCCGGCCTCGGCGAGGGCCTGCCCGGCGCCGGCCCCCGCCGCACCCGCCGCGCCGCCGCGGCCCCGCCGACGTACGTCCTCACCGAGGACACCCCGGTGTACGTCATCTCCGTGGCCGCCGAACTGTCCAGTCTGCACCCGCAGACCCTGCGTCAGTACGACCGCCTCGGACTGGTCTGCCCCGACCGCACCGCCGGCCGCGGCCGCCGCTACTCCGCCCGCGACATCCAGCAGTTGCGCGAGGTCCAGCGGCTCTCCCAGGACGAGGGCATCAACCTGGCGGGCATCAAGCGGATCATCGAGCTGGAGAACCAGGTCACCGCCCTGCGGTCCCGGGTCGCGGAACTGGTCGACTCCCTGGAGGGCGCCGCCACCGCCCTCCAGCAGCGCGAGGCCGCCGTCCACGCGTCCTACCGGCGCGACCTCGTCCCGTACCAGCCCCCCACCCCGCAGTCCAGCGCCCTCGTCGTCTGGCGCCCCAAGCGCTGACCGAAGCACCCACCGGCCGCCGGCCCCTCCTCTCGGGGGGTGCCGGCGGCTGCCGTGCGGTGAGAGAGTGCGGTCGTATTCCCTCTCCGGGGGACTCACCAGATCTGGCATGCTAAAACTCGTTCAGCACCAGCGCTGATGGGACGCAGGTAGCACGGTAACGGCAAGGAGTCGCGAATGAGTGGACGAGAGCAGCCCCTTGCCGCCGGCTTGACCATCCTCTCGCCAGAAGCACGAGAGCTATATCTCGCCGTCATCCGAGGAGACGGCAAACTGCCGTTGGACTCCGACCTCGACCAGGATGATCCCGCGCGGGGCGAGCTGGTGAGGATCGGCCTTCTCATACCCGACAGTGATGATCCGAATGTTTTCGTGGCCGCCGACCCCGCGCAGCTCTCGACAAGCCTCAGCCATTCGTGGCAACGTCAGGCACTGGAACTCCTGTCACGCGCCGTATCGCTCCCCTCCGAACTGCAGGATCTGGCCCGGGAATTCCACACCCCGAAGCGGTCCGGAGGGTCCATAGAGCATGTTCGGGGGAAGGCGCTCATTCGGCAGCGGCTGGAGCAGTTCAGGGGTTCCGGATTCGAGGAGGCCCTGGCGCTCCAACCTGGCGGCCCCCGGCAGCCGGATCTTCTCGCCGGAATGATCGCATACGATCTGGAGACGCTCCGCAGTGGGACGAAGATGCGGACGATCTACCACGCCAGCACCCGATACCACCAGCCGACCAGGGATTACGTCGCCACACTCGCCCAAGCCGGCGGCCAGTACCGCACGCTTGACGAGCCCTATACGCGGCTCATAGTGATGGATCGGCGCGTGGCAGTGATCCCGATCGACGATGACATGAGCCTCGCGGCCTTCATCTACGACCCTGCCGTCGTCGACTATCTTGCCAATGAGGTCTTCGAGCAGTACTGGAGCCGGGCCCTGGAATTCGAGGGCGACCGCACGGTGCCGCAGCAGGTCGTGTCACGCCTGCGCCAGACGATCATTGACCAGATGCTCGAAGGAACCAATCACCGAGTTATCGCACGACGCCTTGGAATTAGCGAGCGGACACTGGCCAGACATATAGCCGAAATGCGAGACGACTACAAGGTCGACTCGCTATTCCAACTCGGATATGTCCTCGGCCGAAAGGCGCAGGAGACTTCCGACTGACTCGCCCAGCCGGCTTCAGGCGGGTCCGTCAATACTCTGGCACGCGGCCGTGCGGTTACCCGGCCGTGCAGTCACCCGGCCGTACTCACTGCCAGGAGATGTCGTCTGCGACGCTCACGGAGGCATTGACGGCAATCGCGTCGTGCGAGTCGGCAGCGCTCACGAGAGAGCCGGCACCGAGCACGGCGGCGACGGCAACCAATGAAAGCACAACCACGCGGACAAATTGGTGCATATCAGTCACGCCCTCACTTTTCTGGAGAATCGCCACTAGAAGCGTCAAGCAGGATAACGGTCCACATGGTGCCACGCCAGGGGGAGGCTGTCACCTGCTTCCGCATGCGGGAGTGTGCGTCATCTCTCTGCCAGTCATCCAGATGACACAGGCCAACCCTGGACGCGACACGGAGATGCGATGGACGATCAGTTCGCCCTCAATGGTCTCGGCAGGGCGCCACACCTTGCCAATGTACCGTCAAATACTAAACCGTTCAGCAGCGGCATCAGTCCACCGAGCAGACCACATCCAACGCATCGCCGACACTCACTCCCCCGGTCGGCCTTTCCCCGGAGTCGACATGACCGAGCCCTACCTGCGTCACCACGACAGCCAGGCCCCTGAGGGTCGGCGTGCACGTGTGTTCCTGGCCGCCCCGCTGATGCGACTGACCGGGCCGGCCGACAGCGTGGTGACCCTCGCCAGCCGGACGCGGCTGACGACGCTCCGCACCACCCTCCTGCGCAGCGGTGCCGCCGTGTACAGCGCGCACCACAGCGACGCCTGGACCATCTCCGGCCGCGCGCCGGAGCCCCGCGTCCCCTCCGACTTCCGCGCCCTCCAGTCCGCCGACCTCGTGTTCGCCTACGTCGGCGCCCCCCTCTCGGCCGGCGTGAGCCTGGAGCTCGGCTGGGCGTCGGCGCTGCGCAAGCCGATCGTCCTCCTGGTCGACGAGGCCATCACCCACAACCCGCTGATCGCCACCATCGAGCAGGTCGCCCCCGTCCTGCCGCTGGTCTTCGACGACACCTGGTCGCAGGAGGCCCTCAACCACACGGTCGAGACCGCGCTCGACTGGGCGGGCATGGCGCTCTCCCTGCGCGAGGGCTTCTGGACCGCCCCCGGCGAGCAGTTCAACGTCCCCCGGCAGCAGCCCGCCGTCCCCGGCTACTGGCCGACCGGCGCCGCCACCGGCTGAGCGGCGGCTACCCACCGGACTCCCCCGTCCGGGACCCCCGCAGCAGCCGGCCCGACCGGAACAGCGCCTCCGCGTCGCACAGCTCACGCAGCCGGGCGACATGACCGGCCACCGCGCGCTCGCTCAGCCCCATCCGGCCGGCGCTCGCCCGCTGCGTGAGGCCGCGGGCGAGCAGCCTTCCGACCCGCGTCGACCGCCGGGCGAACCCGGCGGTGGGCGCGTCGGAACAGGCCACCGGGTCGGGCACCGAGCGCCTCGTGCGGGTGGTCCGGGTAGTCCTTGACCAACTGCGAGACCAGGTGCCGGATCTCGGCCGTGCCCCTCAGCCGGCGGACGCCTCCACCCGGCTCGCTCCGCCGCGGCGCCGCGCCATGGGCCCGGGTGCGTTCGCGCAGTTGCCCGGGGATCCGGCCGGCCTCGGCCAACAGGCGGGTACCGGTCCTCCGGAGGTCGCCCCCGATCCGCTCGCCGACCGCCCGGGGATCCACCGCGCTGTCCGAACCGTCCACCAACTGCGGTACCGGCAGCCCGAGTTCCACCAGCCGTCGGAGCACCGACCCGTCCTCCCCGCCGACTTCGGCCGCCCGCACCCGGCCGCCCTCGCGCAGGACGGCGAGGTGGCGGGCCCGGGCGGCGGCGAGCGGAGTGGCGGGCGTGTCAGTCATGGTGCTCGCCCCGCAGCCGCCAGCCGAGGTGGAAGAGGGTGTGGGCGCCGTAGCGGTCGCGCAGCCGGGAGATGTGGGCGGCGACGGTGCGTTCGCTGACGCCCAGCCGGGTGGCGACGGCCCGTTGGGTGAGGCCGCGGGCGAGCAGCCGGCCGATCCGCACGGTGGTGACGGACGGCGGGTCGAGGTGGCGTCCGGCGGGGGTGGCGCGGACCCAGTCGCGTTCGAACTGGGCGGCGAGGTAGGCCACGGTGGTGGGGTCGGTGAGGAAGGCGGCCCGGCTGTGGTCCTCGGCGGCGGGGATGACGGCCACCGCGCGGTCGAAGACCAGCACCCGCTCGTAGGGCTCGGCGAGGACCCTCACCTGGGCGCCCTGCCCGGTGCGCAGGACGACCTGGCTCCGCACGGCGGCGTCGGCGAGGGTGACCGGCTGGTAGAGGGTGCGCAGCGAGCAGCCTCGGCGGAGCAGCGAGAGGTCCTGGGCGAGGGCCATCCGGAGGCCTTCGAGCGGCCGCGGGCCGGGCTGGGCGGCCAGGACCTCCTCCCGGCACTCCGAGACGAGTTCGCTGACCCGCCCGCGGACCTCGGCGGCGCCGACGACGGTGCCGCCGAGAGTGCCGCCGAGGGCGACGGCCGGGGAGCCCGTGGCCGGGGAGCCGGCCGAACCAACGGCCCGGGAACCGGCCGCCGGCTGCCCCCCGACCGGGCTGCGCGCCTCGTCGTAGGCGCGGGACAGCGGCCCGAGGGTGCCCGGGAGCCGCTCGGCGTGCCGCAGCAGGCGGACGGCGCGGGTGCGCAGTTCCAGGCCGATCCGGTCGCCGAGGGAGCGCGGGCTGGCGGCGGTCCAGCCGGTGGCGGTGGGGGTGAGCAGGCCGCGGGCGACGAGGGCGGCCAGGGTGGGCCGGTCGGCGGGGGCGAGGTCCTCGGGGAGCAGCCGGCCGCCGCCCCGGACGGCGGCGAGGTAGAGGGCCCGCTCGGCCGGGCCCGGCTCATCGGTCATCGCGGGCGCCCCGCATCAGCCAGCCGAGCTGGAAGAGGGTCTGCGCGCCGTAGCGGTCGCGCAGCCGGGAGATGTGGGCGGCGACGGTGCGTTCGCTCAGGCCCAGCCGGGTGGCGACGGCGCGCTGGGTGAGGCCGCGGGCGAGCAGCCTTCCGACCCGGTCGGGGATGGTGCGGGCGGATGCCTGGCCGAGGGCGGCGGCCTCGGCGGTGTCGGCGCGCGCCCAGTCGCGTTCGAAGGTGCCGACCAGGTAGGTGATGGTGGCCGGGTCGGTGATGAAGGCGGCGGTGCTGTTGTCGTCGTTGGCGGAGATCACGGCGACGGAGCGGTCGAAGACGATCAGCCGCTGGAAGGGCTCGTCGAGCACCCGGATGAGCGAGCCGTGCCGGATGACCTCCTCGGCGTAGGCGAGGGCGGGCGGGTCGGCGAGCGCGACCGGCTGGTAGATGGTGCGCAGCGAGCAGCCGCGCTGGAGCAGTTGGACGTCCTGGAGGAGGGCGACCTGGAGGGTGTCGGCGGGCCGGTGGCCGGGCTGGGCGGTGAGGACCTCGGAGCGGCAGTCGGAGACCAGTTGGGAGATCCGCTGGCGGATGTGGACGTGCCCCTCGACGTGGACGGCGCCGCCGGCCCGGTCGGTCGGGCGGGGCATCGCGTCGTAGGCCCGGGTGAGGCCGTCCAGGGCGCCCGGGAGGTTCTCCGCGCGGACCAGCAGCCGGGTGGCCTCGCTGCGCAGTTCGGCGCCGAGGCGGTCGCTGACCGAGCGCGGGCTGACCGCGGTGTAGCAGCGGTCCATCCGGTTGACCATCAACAGGCCGATGTCGATGAGTTGTTGGAGCGCTCCCCGGTCGACGTCGGCGACCTCGCCGGTGGGGACGCGGCCGCCCTCGGCGATGATGGCCAAGTAGAGCTGCCGGGCGGCCTCGTCGGGCTCCTCGCCCACGGGCCCGTGGTGCGGTGTGACCGCCGGTTCCGCCGTCACGTCGCACTCTCCCTGCCGGACGCCTCTCCCCTGGTCTGCCCGTGCTCCCCGCCGCACGAGCCGTGGCACCGGTGGGCCCGGCGGGCTCACGGTGCCGGTGGGCCGGTACGGCGTGATCATGGATCAGGCGGTCACGGTACCGGGTGGGACGGCGGACCCCGGGCCCGGGTGCCGTCGCACGCCGGGTCGTCCGGGGGCCGCCATCGGTACGCCAGTCAAGGCGCTCCCGTCGAGGCGGAGCAGCAACGCCTCGACGGGTCCGGTCCGGGGGCCATCACCACACATGGACCCCGGCCCGGCGCTCTTCCCCCCCGTTCCACCGGCGCGGGATGTCGCACCTGCGGTCAGCATCGAAGAGCGTGTCGCCACCATCGGGCTGCGGTGCCCGGACGACTTGGCGTGTCTCCACCCTCACAGCGTGACGGCCGGTGAACAAGTGCCGCCCGAGTGCATGTTCGCGCAATTGCAGCTACCTGCATCCGGCCGCGGGCGCGACGGTCCGGCCGGCGGGGTGGATTCCGGTGGAACCGGGGCGGGTCGGGGGCGTCGGCACCACCCGGCAGCACCGTTGTCCGGCCGTGCGCGTTCCTGCACCGGCCGCGCGCTCCTGAGCTGCGCGTTCACGCAGGCCCGGGGGTCCGGCGCCGCCTCAGCGGGCCAGCAGCCGGCCCCGTGCCAGCCCGGCGGCGGTGCCGCCCGCGGCGAGCACCCAGGCGAGCGCCAGCAGCAGGTACAGGCCGACGGCCAGGCCGCTGAAGCCCCCGAAGCCGGTGTGCCGGGCGAGTGCGGAGGCTCCGGTGACGCAGGTGCCGACCGGGAAGGTGTACGCCCACCAGGTCATCGCGAACGGCATCCCGGCCCGCCGGGCCCGCAGGTTGGCGGTGAGCGCGACGGCCAGCCAGAGCATGGCGACGCCGATCACCGCCACGCCGTACAGCTCGGCGAGGTCGACCATGGCGGGCGCCAGCGCGGGCAGCACCGGGCGGGCGGCGTCGGCGAGCTGGTGGACCGCGGTGACGGACTGGCCGAGCGGGCCGAGCACCAGGAACAGCGAGGGGGTGAGCGCCAGGGCGGGCAGTTTGCTGTGGAGCAGCCCGGTGAACACCACCGGCAGCAGCACCAGGGTGGCCAGCAGGCCGATCCCGAACAGCGCCCAGCAGCCGTACAGCATGGCCTGCTGGGCCGTCCCGGCCGGCAGGTGGGGGACCAGCGCGGGGCCGCAGGCGGAGGCGACCAGCGGGGCGACCACCGGCAGCAGCCAGGTCGGGTTGGCCTCCAGGGCGGAGAGCCGGTGCCGGGTGATCATCAGGTACGGGATGCCGCCGGCCACGGCCAGCGCGTACAGGGTGCCGAGGCTCCACAGCACCGCGTCCAGGGCGACCGCCGGGCCGGTGCCGATGACCCGGGAGCCGAGCAGCAGGGTGCCCAGCCCGACCGCCAGCAGCGCCATCGGCGGGCAGCCGTAGAAGACCGCGGTGGCCGGGTTGTCCAGCAGCTGGGCGCGGGCCGCCTCGCGGTGCCGGGTCAGGTGGACCAGCCGGGCCCCGGCCAGCACCAGCAGGGC
This sequence comes from Kitasatospora sp. NPDC057738, assembly GCF_042798815.1. Lineage (NCBI taxonomy): Bacteria > Bacillati > Actinomycetota > Actinomycetes > Kitasatosporales > Streptomycetaceae > Kitasatospora > Kitasatospora sp. NPDC057738. The sequence goes on from NZ_JBHVJT010000002.1 coordinate 130,842, forward strand.
GGCCAGCGCGAACGCCCACATCACCTCGCCGAAGGCGGTCAGCCCGGGCGGCCGCACCGGCAGCACGGCGGCGCCGTTCGCCAGGATCGCGGTGCCCATCACGGCGGCGTACCAGTTGGGGCCGAGTTGGGCGAGGTCGGGCCGGCGGCGGACGGCGGGGCGGGCGAGGGGGCGGATACCGGCCAAAGTGGACATGTCCCCACCGTCGCCCGGAAGGCCGGGCGGCCGGTAGCGCCGGGGCTTCTATGGGGGCATAGCCTGAACCTATGGCCCTCTCCCCGCACGTCCCCGAACTCGGCGCCCTGGAACTGCTGCTCGCGGTGGCCCGGCTGGGCAGTGTCGGACGGGCGGCGGCCGAGCTGGGCGTCACCCAGCCGACCGCCAGCGCCCGGATCAAGGGCATGGAGCGGCAGGTCGGCGTCCCGCTGCTGGACCGCTCGCCCCGGGGCAGCCGGCCGACCGAGGCGGGCCGGCTGGTGGTCGAGTGGGCCCGGCAGGTGGTGGAGGCGGCGCAGGCGCTGGACGCCGGGATCGACGCCCTGCGCGAGCGACGGGACGCCAAGCTGCGGGTGGTGGCCAGTCTGACCGTCGCCGAGTACCTGATGCCCGGCTGGCTGCTGGGCCTGGCCGAGGCCAGCCCGGGGACGGCGGTGACGCTGCGGACGGCGAACTCGGCGGAGGTCGCCGGGCACGTCCTGGACGGGGACGCCGACCTCGGCTTCGTCGAGGGCCCCACCACCCCGCCCGGGCTGGCCGGCGTGGTGGTGGCCGCCGACCGGCTGGTGGTCGTGGTGGCGCCCGGGCACCCGTGGGCGCGCCGCCGGGCCCCGCTGACCGGGGCCGAGCTGGCGGCCACCCCGCTGGCGCTGCGCGAGCCCGGCTCGGGCACCCGGGAGGTGCTGGAGATGGCCCTGCGGCCGTACGGGGGCGTGGCGCGGCCCCGGATGGAGCTGGCCTCGTCCACCGCGCTGAAGGCGGCGGCGATGACCGGGGCGGGGCCGGTCTGCCTGAGCGAGCTGGCGGTGACGGAGGAGCTGGCCACCCGGCGGCTGGTCGAGGTGCCGCTGGTGGCGGAGCTGGACCTGCGGCGGCCACTGCGCGCGGTCTGGCCGGCCGGGCAGCGGCCGGGCGGGCCGGCCCGGGAGCTGCTGGGGCTGACCCGGCGGTCGGTCAAACGTTCACCGAGAAGTTGAGGCGGAAACCGGAAACGGAAAGTTGAGCGGAATAGACTCAACTTAGTGCATGCTGTACGCAGCAGTAGTGAAGGACGACGAGGGAGGACCCCCCAGCAGTGGACGCCAGCAAGTTCACCACCAAGACGCAGGAAGCCCTGTCCGCCGCCATCCGGCAGGCGGGCACGGCCGGCAACCCGGACGTCAGGCCGGTGCACATCCTGATCGCCCTGCTGGAGCAGCCCGAGGGCATCGCCCGGCCCCTGCTGGAGGCGGTCGGGGCCGACGTCGCCCGGGTCGACGCCGAGGCCCGCCGCCAGGCGGCCGCGCTGCCCAGCGCGATGGGCTCGACGGTCGCCGCGCCCCAGCTCGCCCGGGACACCGTCGCGGTGCTCACCGAGGCCGGCAGGCGCGCCAGCGACCTGGACGACCAGTACGTCTCCACCGAGCACCTGATGGTCGGCCTGGCCGCCGAGGGCGGCCAGGTGGCCGAGCTGCTGGCGCACCAGGGCGCCGCGCCGAAGGCGCTGCTCGCCGCGTTCAAGGACGTCCGCGGCAGCGGCCGGGTCACCTCACCGGACCCGGAGGGCACCTACAAGGCGCTGGAGAAGTACGGCACCGACCTCACCCAGGCCGCCCGGGACGGCAAGCTCGACCCGGTGATCGGCCGCGACCACGAGATCCGCCGGGTGGTCCAGGTGCTCTCCCGCCGGACGAAGAACAACCCGGTGCTGATCGGCGAGCCGGGCGTCGGCAAGACCGCCGTGGTCGAGGGCCTGGCCCAGCGCATCGTGGCCGGCGACGTGCCGGAGTCGCTGCGCGGCAAGCGGCTGGTCGCGCTGGACCTCAGCGCGATGGTCGCGGGCGCCAAGTTCCGCGGCGAGTTCGAGGAGCGGCTGAAGGCCGTCCTGAACGACATCAAGGCCTCCGACGGCCGGGTCGTCACCTTCATCGACGAGCTGCACACCATGGTCGGCGCGGGCGCCGGCGGCGACTCCGCGATGGACGCGGGCAACATGCTCAAGCCGATGCTGGCCCGCGGCGAGCTGCGGATGGTCGGCGCCACCACGCTGGACGAGTACCGCGAGCGGATCGAGAAGGACCCGGCCCTGGAGCGCCGCTTCCAGCAGGTGCTGGTCGGCGAGCCCAGCGTGGAGGACTCGATCGCCATCCTGCGCGGCCTCAAGGGCCGGTACGAGGCGCACCACAAGGTGCAGATCTCGGACGCCGCCCTGGTCGCCGCCGCCACCCTGTCCAACCGCTACATCACCTCCCGCTTCCTGCCCGACAAGGCGATCGACCTGGTCGACGAGGCGGCCTCCCGGCTGCGGATGGAGATCGACTCCTCCCCGGTCGAGATCGACGAACTCCAGCGCTCCGTGGACCGGTTGCGGATGGAGGAACTGGCCCTGGAGAAGGAGTCCGACCCGGCCTCGGTGGACCGGCTGGCCCGGCTGCGGCGCGACCTCGCCGACCGGAACGAGCAGTTGAGCGTGCTGACGGCGCGCTGGGAGCAGGAGAAGAAGAGCCTCAACCGGGTCGGCGAGCTCAAGGAGCGGCTGGACGACCTGCGCGGCGCGCTCGAACGCGCCCAGCGCGACGGGGACTTCGAGCGCGCGTCCAAGCTGATGTACGCCGAGATCCCGGCCGCCGAGACGGAGCTCACCGAGGCCCAGGAGCGCGCCGCGGACCAGGACACCTCGACCTCGATGGTCAAGGAGGAGGTCGGCCCGGACGACGTGGCCGACGTGGTCGCCTCCTGGACGGGCATCCCGGCCGGCCGGCTACTGGAGGGCGAGAGCGCCAAACTCCTGCGCATGGAGGATGAGTTGGGCCGGCGTCTGATCGGCCAGCAGGAGGCCGTGCAGGCCGTCTCCGACGCGGTGCGGCGCACCCGCTCCGGCGTCGCCGACCCGGACCGCCCGACCGGCTCCTTCCTGTTCCTCGGCCCGACCGGTGTCGGCAAGACCGAACTCGCCAAGGCCCTGGCCGACTTCCTGTTCGACGACGAGCGGGCGATGGTCCGGATCGACATGAGCGAGTACGGCGAGAAGCACTCGGTCTCCCGTCTGGTCGGCGCCCCGCCCGGGTACGTCGGCTACGAGGAGGGCGGCCAGCTCACCGAGGCCGTCCGCCGCCGCCCGTACAGCGTGGTGCTGCTGGACGAGGTGGAGAAGGCGCACCCGGAGGTCTTCGACGTCCTGCTCCAGGTGCTGGACGACGGGCGGCTCACCGACGGGCAGGGCCGCACGGTGGACTTCCGCAACGCCATCCTGATCCTCACCTCCAACCTGGGCAGCCAGTACCTGGTGGACCCGGCCACCCCGGAGGAACGCAAGCGGGAGCTGGTGCTGGGCGCCGTCCGGTCCGCGTTCAAGCCGGAGTTCCTCAACCGGCTGGACGACATCGTGGTCTTCGAGCCGCTGGGCACCGGCGAGCTGAGCCGGATCGTCGACCTCCAGGTGGCCCGCCTGGGCGAGCGGCTGCGGGAGCGGCGGCTCACCCTGGAGGTCTCCGCGGCCGCCCGCGACTGGCTGGCGCTCACCGGCTACGACCCGGCGTACGGCGCCCGCCCGCTGCGCCGGCTGGTGCAGTCCGCGATCGGCGACCAGCTGGCCCGGGCGATCCTGTCCGGCGCGGTGCACGACGGGGACACCGTCCTGGTCGAGCAGGACGAGGCGGGCGACCGCCTGACCGTCCGCGGCCGGGGGCCGCTGGAGAAGTAGCACCGCCGGCGTCCGGCACCCGGGCCGCCCCTTCCGCTCCGGCGGCGGGGGCGGCCCGTTCCGCGCCCGCGGGCCGCACCGGGGCCGTCACCCGGCCGCCGGGGCCGCCGCCGTCACCGCGCCGCCGTCACTCCGCCGCCGCCCGTCGCAGCAGCCGCCGCGTCCGGTCCCGCCGGCTGCGCGCCAGCCGGTGCAGCTCGGCCACCTGGACGTCCGGCAGGCTCCAGGCCTGGGTCAGCAGCCTGAGCGTGGACACCCGCGGACAGGACACCCCGCGTTCCAGGTCCCGGATCGACCGCACGCTCAGCCCGGTCGCCTCGCCCAGCTGCTCCTGCGTCATGCCCCGGTCCAGCCGGATGCTCCGCAGCAGCGCCCCGAGCGTCGCGCCGTCCCCCGTCGCCGCTCCACCCACTCCTGTTCCCCCCTCAATTCCGGACAGTCCACCTCAGGACAGCTCAACTCCCCCGGCCAGGCCGGGATTTGATCGATGCGAGTTCCGTCGCACGCTAACCGCATCCGACCGGGACGGCAGCCGAACCAGCGCGCCGGGCGCGTGACGTGGCTCACGCGCGCCCCTCCGCGGGCCCACACCCCACCGGGGTTCCCGCCCCCGCCCCGGGCCCCGCACACCCTCGGTGACCGACACCCTTCCCACCGCCGCCGGAGCCGCCGGACGACGGCCGGAGGAACGCCCGACGAAGATCGACGCGCCCCTCGGCCGCCCCTGTGAGCGGAGCCCCGAATGAGGCAGGATGGGAGGTGGAAAGGGCGGCCTCTCATTGCCGGCCACCACGTGCACTGAGGAAGAGGACCCCCATGAGCATCGACCCGTCGTCCATCCCGTCCTTCGGCGTTCCCCAGGGCGGCCAGCCCGGCGGCCAGGGCGGGCGGCCGGCCGGCCCGCCGCCGATCGTCGTCCCGGACCAGGCCCTGGTCACCCAGCTGCTGGACCAGATGCAGCTCAAGCACGTCGTGGACGAGGAGGGCGACCTCACCGCCCCCTGGGAGGGCTTCCGCGTCTACTACATGTTCCGCGGCGAGCAGAAGGAGCTCTTCGCGGTGCGCGCCTTCTACGACCGCGCCTACCCGCTGGAGAAGAAGGGCGAGATCCTCGACCTGATCGACGAGTGGAACCGCGAGACCCTCTGGCCCAAGGTCTACACCCACACCCACGAGGACGGCGTGGTCCGCCTGATCGGCGAGGCCCAGATGATCGTCGGCACCGGCGTCAACCTGGACTACTTCGTCACCACCACCGCCAACTGGACCCAGGCCGCGGTCGGCTTCGAGCAGTGGATCGTCGAGCGCCTCGGCCTCCAGAACGAGATCGAGGGCGAGGACGGCGAGGACACCGAGGGCACCGACGAGGCCTGATCCCGCCCCGGTACTCCGGTCCGGCCCGCCACCGCCCTCCGCGCCGGTGGCGGGCCGTTCTTGTCCCCGGCCCCCGGCTGACCCAGGATGGCCCTGACGACGAGCCGTGAGGAGCCACCGATGGGTACCAGGCCGCTGCTGAACCGCCGACTGACCGGGATGGGCACGACGATCTTCGCCGAGATGTCGGCCCTGGCCACGGCCACCGGCTCGATCAACCTCGGCCAGGGATTCCCCGACACCGACGGGCCCGAGGAGGTCCGCGAGGCGGCCGTACGGGCCCTGCGCGACGGCCGGGGCAACCAGTACCCGCCCGGCCCCGGCATCCCCGAGCTGCGCACCGCGATCGCCGAGCACCAGCAGCGCTTCCACGGCCTCGCCTACGACCCGGACACCGAGGTGCTGGTCACCGCCGGCGCCACCGAGGCCATCGCCGCCACCCTGCTGGCCCTGCTGGAGCCCGGCGACGAGGTGATCGCCCTCGAACCCTTCTACGACTCCTACGCCGCCTGCATCGCGATGGCCGGCGCCACCCGGGTGCCGCTCACCCTGCGGGCCCCGGCCTTCCGCCCCGACCTGGACGAGCTGCGCGCCCTGATCACCCCGCGCACCCGGCTGCTGCTGATCAACACCCCGCACAACCCCACCGGCACCGTCCTCACCGCCGAGGAGCTCGCCGCCGTCGCCGCGCTCGCCGTCGAGCACGACCTGCTGGTCGTCACCGACGAGGTCTACGAGCACCTGGTCTTCGGCGCCGTCCACCACCCCCTCGCGGCCCTGCCCGGCATGCGCGAACGCACCGTCACCATCTCCTCCGCCGGCAAGACCTTCTCCTTCACCGGCTGGAAGGTCGGCTGGGTCACCGCGAGCCCGGACCTGGTCACGGCCGTGCGCACCGCGAAGCAGTACCTCACCTACGTCAGCGCCGGCCCCTTCCAGTACGCCGTCGCCGAGGCCCTGCGGCTGCCCGACACGTACTTCGACACCCTCCGCGCCGACCTGCTGCGCAAGCGCGACCTGCTGCTCGGCGGCCTCACCGCGGCCGGCTTCCGGGCCTTCACCCCCCAGGGCACCTACTTCGTCACCACCGACATCACGCCGCTCGGCGAGAAGGACGGCATCGACTTCTGCCGTGCCCTGCCCGGCCGTTGCGGCGTCGTCGCCATCCCGAACGCGGTGTTCTACGACGACGTGGAGGCCGGCCGTAGCCTGGTCCGCTTCACTTTCTGCAAAAAGGACGAGGTCCTCCAGGAGGCCGTCACCCGCCTGCGGCGCCTGTGAGGGGCCGCACGCCCCCTTTCGCGCCCTTCGAACAGGGATGTCCGTGATCCGACACCAGTGCTGATGGATCATCAACTTCCTTGATCGGCTTGCTTGTTTGCCACCATTGCGGCAATCCTTCCGAGCACCCGGGCACTCTCCCGCCGCCCTCCACGCCCCGCGCCTGGAGGGCGGCGGTGTGTGATGCAGCCGGACAGCGCACACCCGGCGCGCACGGCGCACGATCCGGTGATAGGGGCGCGCGCTGTGCAGACTCGTACACGGGCTCGATCAGAGCCGGGAAGCAGGTGTGCTCGAAACGGTGAATGCTTGACAAAGTTGGGTAAATCACCGGCGGACCCGGCGTATTCGTGCTTCTCTGCTGCTGAATCTCCAGCCGGAATCCCTCCTTCCACGGTCGGCCGCGCCCAGGGCCGCACAGCCACGAACAGCCTCGCCATCGCCTAGGCCTACTCGCTGCTGCTCGGCGGGCGCGCACGGAGCTGAAACGCGGAGCCGAGCATGCTCACCACACTGCAGACCTCCTACACGGACACCCGGGCGGGTGACCTCGCCTGGTGCCTCGGCGGCGACCCGCTGCCCGCTCTCGCCGTCCGCGACCTGAGACTCGACGGGGGCGGCCGCCCGGGCACGCCCGGCACCCTCCAGCTGCGCCTGCTGGGCGCCTCCCACCAGGTGGTGATCGACGCGGGCCCCGGCCAGTGCCTGGAGACCGTCGCCTGCCTGCCCGGCCGCCGCACCCCGCTGCCGGCCCGGGTGGCCAAGCAGGTCGGCGGCTGGGAGTACGAGTTCGCGGCCCGGATCGAGGCGCTGCCGCCGCACGACTTCGCGGCCCGCGCGCAGGAGCTGCTGGCCCTCGTCGAGGGGCACCCGCGGGGCCTCGCCGGGGTCTTCCCGGGCGACCCGAGCGCCTTCACCGCACTGGTCACCCAGGGCGGCGCGGACCGGCTGCTCTGGCGCACCTGGCACGCCTACCCGCAGGAGGGGCAGCTGGTGTGCACCCGCTCCTCGCTGGTGGTGACCGGGGTGGCCGGGGCATGACCGCCGGAAGTCCGGACCGGACCACCGATCCGGCCGTAGGCCGCCCGGCCCAGGCCTACGAATCGTACGCAGGAACGGTTCGTCAATCCGACGTCGCCCACTGTCCGTCGGATGGGCGCATCCATCCGTCCCGCACGTCCCCTAGCGTTTGTTCGTGATCAACCATCCGACCGGTCCGCCCGCACGCCCGCGAGTGGACCTCGACGACGGCGCCCCACCCCGGCCCGGGCGAGGCCTCGCCCCGCTCCCGCCCGCCCGCCGTCGGTCCCGGCTGCGCTCCAGCCCCCGGCTCGCCCGCCTGACCGTCCTGCTGGCCGCGTTCGTCTGCGCGGCCTGCGGACTCGTCTACGAGCTCGAACTCGTGGCGCTCGGCGACTACCTGCTCGGGGACACGGTCACCCAAACCTCCGTCGTGCTCTCCGTCATGGTGTTCGCGATGGGCCTCGGCTCACTGCTCGCCAAACGGTTCACCAGCCGGCCCGCCACCGCCTTCGCCCTCGTCGAGTGCGCGCTCGCGCTCACCGGCGGACTCTCCGTCCTCGCGCTCTACTCCTGCTGGGCCTGGATCGGCCGCTACCAGGCCGCCATGGTCGGCCTCACCTGCCTGATCGGCGTCCTGATCGGCGCCGAGATCCCCCTGCTGATGACCCTCATCCAACGGATCCGGCGCGAGGACGCCGGACGCGCCGTCGCCGACCTGTTCGCCGCCGACTACGTGGGCGCGCTGATCGGCGGCCTCGCCTTCCCCTTCCTGATCCTGCCCGCCCTCGGACCGGGCGACGGCGCCCTGCTCACCGGCGCCGTCAACGCCGTCGCCGGGGCGGCCGTGGTGCTCTGGCTGTTCCGCGAGGAACCCGCCCCCCGGATCCGACGGCTGCTCTGGGGCGGCTGCCTGCTGGTCCTCGCCCTGCTCGCGACGGCCGCGGCCGGCTCCGACGCCGTCGAGCGCGCCGCCCGGCACGCCCTGTACGGCGACCAGGTCCGCTACGCCACCCGCAGCCGGTCCCAGGAGATCGTGCTCACCGGCCCCGCCGAGGGCCCCCTGCGGCTCTACCTGGACGGCCGGCTCGCGGTCTGCGGACCGGACGAGTACCGGAGCAGCGAGGGCCTGGTCCACCCCGCCATGGCGGCCGGCCCGGACGCCCGCGTCCTGCTGCTCGGCGGCGGCGACGGGCTCGCCCTGCGGGAGGTGCTGCGGCACCGGGGCGTGCGCACCGTCCGGCTGGTCGACGCCGACCCCGCCCTCCCCCGGCTCGCCCGCACCGACCCCGGGCTGGCCGCCCTCGGCGGCCGCTCGCTGGACGACCCCCGGGTCCGCACCACCGCGGCCGACCCGCTGGCCTGGCTGCGCGGCGCCGGCGCCCCCGGCGGGGACGGACCGTACGACGTGGTGCTCGCCGACCTCCCGGCACCGGCCGACGGCGGGCCGGTCAAGTTCCACTCCCAGGAGTTCTACGGCCTCGCCGCACGACTGCTCTCCCCCGGCGGCCGGATCGCCGTCCGCGCCGGGAACGACCTGGACGGCCTCTGGCAGATCGAGTCCGGTCTGCGGACGACGGGCCTGCAGACCGCCCCGTACGCCGTCCCGGGCAGCGCCACCGCCGCCTGCCGCCCCGGCCCGCCGGACGACCCCCAGAACTTCCTCCTCGCCGCCGCCGTCCGGCCCCCGCTCACCCTCGCCCCCGACGCCCCGTCGCCCCGCGCCCTCAGCCCCGACGCCCTCCACGCCACCACCGCCCGCCTCACCGCCCTCCGCCCGGCCCACCCCCCGGCGGCCCTCACCCTCCTCGGCCCCCGCTGAGGCCGCCCGGCCCCGCCGAGGCCACCCCGGGGAACCGTCTTCCCGGAAGCCCCGCCTCGCGCCCGTGGCGGGCCGGGGCGGGTGCCCGTGCGGGCGGCCGCGGCGATGGTGCGACGGCCAAGGGAACAGGTGGGGCGGGGAAAATCCGGTGGTGGTGGGTAGGGACCGGGCGCGGCCCAGTCGGTAGGCTCCGTGACATGGAGCATGAGGTTCTCGTCCCGTTGTCCGCCGAGCCGGTCCGGCAGGCCTTGCAGGATCCCGCGCTGCTGGCGCGGAGTGTGCCGGGGCTGAGCACCGAGCCGGCCGCGGTCGGCGCCGGTGCGGCCGAGGAGATCGGCGGCCGGCTGAAGCTGCGGATCGGCGGCTCCACGATCACGTACAAGGGCGTGCTGTCGCTGATCGGGGGCCGGGAGGGCGTGCTGACCGTGCTCGCCGAGGGCGAGGAGGCCCGGGGCACCGGTGAGGTGACCGCCACCGTCCGGGTCAGCGTCGCGGACGGCGCCGAGGACGGCACCGCGGTGATCCGCTTCACCGGCGACCTGAGCGCCACCGGCCGGCTGACCGAGTTCGACGAGGAGACCCTCGACGCCACCGGCCGCCGCCTGCTGGACCGGTTCGCCGCCGCGCTGGTCGCCCCGGAGGGCGAGCAGCCGCAGGACCAGGACCAGGAGGAGGACGCCGAGCAGGGCGGGTCCGGGAACGCCGGGGCCGGGGCCGACGCCGGTGTGGTCTTCATCGAGGACCGCCAGGACCAGCCCGGCGACGACCTGGACGACGACCTCTCCGACCTGATCGCCTTCTCCGACGCCGACGCCGAGCGCTTCGGCCTGCCCACCGGCTCCGCCGACGACGAGGACGAGGACGAGGAGGACGACGTGGAGGACGGGGCCGCGGACGGCTCCGCCGAGCAGGACGGCGTCGCCGAGGAGCTCCCCGCCGAGCCGCTCTTCGCGTACGAGGAGGAGCCGGTGCTCAGCGGCCCGGTGCGCCGCAGCATCGTCGGCCGGTCCGCCGAGGAGGTGGACCACGCCCCGCCGCGCGGCCCGTACGCCCCGGCGCTGCCCGCCCGCAGCGCGCGGGCCCGGGCGGCGTCCCGCTGGGGCGGCGAGGCCGGCGGGATCGTGGTGCCGGGCACCGGCGGCCGCAGCGCGGTGCCGTGGGTGATCGGCGGCTCGGTGGCCCTGCTGGGTGGTGCCGTGGTGCTGGTCAGGGCGCTGCGCCGACGCTGAGCCCGGAGCGCCGCGGGAACCGTCAGGGCCTAGACTGAACGCTCATGAGCAACGACCGCGACGCCCTGCTGGCACAGATCAAGGACAAGGCCGTCGTGCACGGCAAGGTCACCCTCTCCTCCGGCAAGGAGGCCGACTACTACGTCGACCTGCGCCGGATCACGCTGGACGGCGTGGCCGCCCCGCTGGTCGGCCGGGTGATGCTGGACGCGACCTCGCACCTGGACTACGACGCCGTCGGCGGCCTGACCCTGGGTGCCGACCCGGTGGCCGCCTCGATGCTGCACGCCGCCGCCGCGCGCGGGCAGCAGCTGGACGCCTTCGTGGTCCGCAAGACGGGCAAGGCGCACGGCCTCCAGCGCCGGATCGAGGGCCCGGAGGTCAAGGGCCGCCGGGTGCTGGCCGTCGAGGACACCTCCACCACCGGCGGCTCGGTGCTGACCGCCGTGGAGGCGCTGCGCGAGGCGGGCGCCGAGGTGGTCGGCGTCGCGGTGATCGTGGAGCGCGGCGGCGCGGCCGCCGTGGAGGCCCAGGGCCTGGAGTACGTGACCGCCTACACCCTGGACGACCTGGGTCTCTGATCCCGTCCGGTACGACGAACGACCGAGGGCCGGTGCTGTTTCACGTGAAACAGCACCGGCCCTCGCCGTGTCGGGAGCGCCGGGAGCTCAGCCCCGCCGGTGCCGGCCGCCGCCGGCCTGGACCTGGCTCTCCTCGTCGACCTCGGCGCCGATGCCGGCCCGCTTCTTCTTCCGCTCGCGCATGATCTCGACCAGGATCGGCGAGATCGACAGCAGGACGATCAGCAGCACCGCCGGGATCAGGTACTTGTCGATCACCGGGGCGAGCGCGTCGCCGAAGAAGTAGCCGATCAGCAGCATGGACTCGGTCCACAGCACGCCGCCGATCACGTTCCAGAGGAAGAAGGTCCGGGCGGGCATCTCCAGGGTGCCGGCGACCGGGTTCAGGAAGGTGCGGATGATCGGCATGAAACGGGCCAGCACCACGGCCTTGCCGGAGCCGAACTTGTTGAAGTACTCCTCCGCCTTCACCACGTAGTCGCGTCGGAAGATCTTCGAATCGGGCTTGTCGAACATCTTCGGCCCGACCTTGGCGCCGATCAGGTGCCCGAGCTGGGCGCCGGCGATCGCCGCGATCGGGCAGCCGATCAGCAGGACGGCGATCGGCAGCTTGGCACCGTCGCCGAGCACCGAGGAGGCCGCGTTCGAGGCGGCGACACCCGCGAGGATCAGCAGCGAGTCGCCCGGGAAGAAGAAGCCGACCAGCAGGCCGGTCTCCGCGAAGATGATCGCGATCAGCCCGATGGCGCCGAGGGACGAGATCAGGGATTTGGCGTCAAGCAGGTTGACGGCCAGCTGGTTGTAGTCCACGGGCGCAGGATAGCGGGCGCACCGTGCCGACCACGCGGGCGCACCGTGCCCACGACGCGGGCGCACCGTGCCGACGGCGCCCGGCGGGGGACGCCCCCCGGCCGCCCGCCGGAGCCGCCCGCGGCCGCCGTGCGCCCGTGCCGTGCGCCGTTCCGCATGGCGGGCTCCTGCTGACCCGCGGGCACGAGTCTGGGAAGATGGCACAGGCGTCCGGTCCGCGGTGGCACACCACCCTCATGGCCGTACCGCGCAGGTCGCCGCGAACGTGCCGGAGAGCCACACCGCAACGCCGCGCGTCGGCGGGCCGGCACGGAGTCGTCACGAAGGCGTACACAGCGTCGGACAGCACCGTCCGTACGCCGCAACCCGACAGGAGCGGATCGCATGCCCATCGCAACTCCCGAGGTCTACAACGAGATGCTGGACCGGGCCAAGGCGGGCAAGTTCGCCTACCCGGCCATCAACGTCACGTCGTCGCAGACGCTGCACGCCGCACTGCGTGGTTTCGCCGAGGCCGAGAGCGACGGCATCATCCAGATCTCGACCGGTGGCGCGGAGTTCCTGGGCGGCCAGCACAGCAAGGACATGGTGACCGGCGCCGTCGCGCTCGCCGAGTTCGCCCACATCGTCGCCGCCAAGTACGACGTCACCGTCGCGCTGCACACCGACCACTGCCCGAAGGACAAGCTGGACGGCTACGTCCGCCCGCTGCTGGCGGTCTCCGCCGAGCGCGTGGCCCGGGGCGAGAACCCGCTGTTCCAGTCGCACATGTGGGACGGCTCGGCCGAGACCCTCTCCGACAACCTGGGCATCGCCCAGGAGCTGCTGGCCCAGGCCGCCGCCGCCAAGATCATCCTTGAGGTCGAGATCACCCCGACCGGCGGCGAGGAGGACGGCGTCACCCACGAGATCAACGACGAGCTGTACACCACCGTCAACGACGCCGTGCGCACCGCCGAGGCGCTGGGCCTGGGCGAGAAGGGCCGCTACCTGCTGGCCGCCTCCTTCGGCAACGTGCACGGCGTGTACAAGCCGGGCAACGTCGTGCTGAAGCCGGAGCTGCTGCGCGAGCTCCAGGACGCGATCGGCAAGCAGTACGGCAAGACCGACCCGTTCGACTTCGTCTTCCACGGCGGCTCGGGTTCGAGCGCCGAGGAGATCGCCACCGCGCTGGAGAACGGCGTCGTGAAGATGAACCTGGACACCGACACCCAGTACGCCTTCACCCGCCCGGTCGCCGGCCACATGTTCGCCAACTACGACGGCGTGCTGAAGGTCGACGGCGAGGTCGGCAAGAAGAACACCTACGACCCGCGCACCTGGGGCAAGCTGGCCGAGGCCGGCATGGCCGCCCGCGTGGTCGAGGCCGCCGAGCAGCTGCGTTCGGCGGGCAAGCGCCTGAAGTGAGTCCCGCGCCCGGGGCGGGGCCCACGGCCGCGTGAGCCCCGCCCTCCGGGCGTGACGTGACAGACGGGTGCCCCCGGCGGAGACCGCCGGGGGCACCCGTCTGTCCGGGGGTGTCTACTGCTTGAGCTCCGCGTACGCCTCCGCGCTGCTGTCCTTCAGGAACTGCCAGCAGCGGGTCTCCTCCTCGGTCTCCTTGATCGCGCCGGCCGCCCGGGCGAGCGCCGCCAGGCAGCGCAGGAAGCCGCGGTTGCCGCGGTGCTCCCACGGCACCGGGCCGTGGCCCTTCCATCCGTTGCGCCGCAGCGCGTCCAGGCCGCGGTGGTAGCCGGTACGGGCGTAGGCGTACGACTCGACGTACCGGCCGGCCGCGTAGGCGTCGTCGGCGAGCATGGCCCAGGCCAGGCAGAAGACCGGGAACTCGGCCGCCACCTGGGTGGGGGAGGCCGACTCCTCCGCCAGCATCCGGTAGGGCCGCTCCTCCTCCGGGAGGAGAGTGGGTTCGGGACCGTCGAGAAGGTTCCTGTGAATCGCCATGCCCTGAAGTCTGCCACCCGAGACGCAGGGGTCAACCGCCGTCCCCGGCGGGCGCCCGTTCCGCGACGCCGAAGTCACAGACGAGGCGTGTGGACATTCACCCGTTCGCCTGCCACTGTGAAGATCATGTCCGCAGCCCGATCCGTCGGCCGGCGCACCGCACCGCCCCGGAAGGGCGGTCGCCGACGCCGCAAGCCGCGCCGCGGACCCGGTCCTGGCATGCTCACGGCACTCGTGGTCTCCGCAGTGGTCCTTGGGGCCGCGGCGATCATGCTGTACCGCCCAGCGGGAACCCCGGCCGCCGCCCCGACCGCCCAGGCGAGGGTCGCCCCGCCGGGCGAGCAGGCCACCACGGCGGCACCGACGGCGGAGCAGGCGCCGCCCCCGGCTCCCGCCCCGGCCGACACCCCGCCGCCCGCCCCCGCCGCGCCGGACCCCGGCCCCACCAAGGGCGCGGGCACCTTCACCGTCGCCCCGGCCACCGCCAAGCCGGTCGGGCGCGGCAACGTGCGCCGCTACCGGGTCGAGGTCGAGGACGGCATCGGCATCGACGCCCCGACCGCCGCCACGCAGATCCACGCCATCCTCGGCGACAAACGAGGCTGGACCAACGACCGCAAGAACGGCTTCCAGCTGGTCGCCGACGGCCCGTACGACTTCGCCGTGAAGATCGCCTCGCCGGCCACCGTGGACCGGATCTGCGGCGCCTCCGGGCTGGACACCCACGGCGAGGTCAACTGCAACGTCGGCAACCAGGTGCTCGTCAACTCCAAGCGCTGGAACACCGGTTCACCGCAGTTCAGCGGACCGCTGGAGGAGTACCGGGCGCTGATCGTCAACCACGAGGTGGGCCACCGGATCGGCCACGGGCACGAGGGCTGCCCGGGCGAGGGCAAGCCCGCCCCCGCGATGATGCAGCAGATCTACGGCCTCAAGGGCTGCACGCCCAACGCCTGGCCGTACTCGGCACAGGGCACGTACGTGGGCGGGCCGTCCGTCCCGTAGAACCGCGGCGGCGGGGGCGGGTCCTGGCAGCCGCCCTGGAGCGTGTCCGACAATTCCCGCCGGGTGCGCGACGGGTCGGACACGCCCTAACAGAGCACCGGCAGGTACTCCCGCAGGTCGCTGCGCTCCCCCGAGGCGGACACCTCGGCCGCCTCCACCGCCGCCGCCCAGTCGGCCCGGCCGGTGGCCAGCCGGATCCAGGTCAGCGGATCGGTCTCCACCACGTTGGGCGGGGTGCCCCGGGTGTGCTTCGGCCCCGGCACCGCCTGGACGACCGCGAACGGCGGGACGCGCAGCTCGACGGCGCCGCCGGACACCTGCCCGGCGAGGGCGTCGGCCAGCATCCGGGAGACGGTGGCGAGGGCCTCGCGGTCGTGCGGGAAGGCGTCCAGGCCGAGCGCGTCGGCCAGGTCGTCGGCGTGCACCACGGCCTCGATCAGCCGGGTCACCAGGTAGTCGCTCAGGAGCATCGGATGACCGCTCAGGAAGGTCACCCGCCGCTCCGGTTCCGCCGCGGCCCGGCTGTCGAGCACGGCCAGCACGGCGTCGAGCGACCGGTCGAACTCGGCGGCCACCTCCTTGGGCGGGCCGGCGAACCCGGCCGCCGTGTGCTCCGTGGTCGCGGTGTCGACGAAGCCGGCCATCGTCCCGGCCAGCGCCGCGTAGTCGGCCAGCGGGAGCACCGGCCCGTCCACCTCCGGCAGGTCCAGCACGACGGACAGCTGGCTCAGCGCCAGGCTCAGGTGGGTCACCAGCTCCCGCACCCTCCAGGAGCCGAGCCGGGTCGGCCGTTCCAGATCGGACTCCGTCAGCTGGTGCACGACCACGCGCACCGCCTCGCTCTGCGCCGTCAACGCGGCGCTCACCTTCTGCGGCTGATACGTACGGGACTTGGCAGGCATGGGCGTCAACATACGCCGAGGGGCGGGTGGTTCACCAGAGAACCAACCGCCCCTCGTCGACCGTGCGTCAGGCCAGCAGGGCCTCGATGACACCGGTGCGGGCGTCCTTCAGCTCGGCCAGCGAGACGCTGAACCGGCCCTGGACGTCCAGGCTTTCGCCGTCCACGACACCGATCCGGGTGGCCGGCAGGCCGCGCGCGGTGCACATGTCGTTGAACCGGAGCTCCTCGCTGCGCGGCACCGCCACGACGGCGCGGCCGGCCGACTCCGAGAACAGCAGGACGAACGGGTCCTGGCCCTCGGGCAGAACGATCCGCGCACCGTGGCCGCCCTTGAGGCAGCTCTCCACCAGCGCCTGACCGAGACCGCCGTCGGACAGGTCGTGCGCGGCGTCGATCATGCCGTCGCGCGAGGCGGCGATCAGGATCTCGCCGAGCAGCCGCTCGCGCTCCAGGTCCACCGCCGGCGGCAGGCCGCCGAGGTGGTCGTGGACGGCCTGCGACCAGGCCGAGCCGCCGAGCTCGTCCGCCGTGTCGCCGAGCAGGTAGAGCAGCTGCCCCTCCTCGGCGAAGGCGAGCGGGGTGCGCCGGGTGACGTCGTCGATGACACCGAGCACCGCGACCACCGGGGTCGGGTGGATGGCGACGTCGCCGGTCTGGTTGTACAGCGAGACGTTTCCGCCGGTGACCGGGGTGCCGAGCACCAGGCAGGCGTCGGCCAGGCCGCGGGTGGCCTCGGCGAACTGCCACATCACGTCCGGGTCCTCGGGGGAGCCGAAGTTGAGGCAGTCGGAGACGGCGAGCGGCTTGGCACCGCCGGCCGCGACGTTGCGGTACGCCTCGGCCAGGGCCAGCTGGGCGCCGGTGTACGGGTCCAGCTTGGCGAAGCGGCCGTTGCCGTCGGTGGCGACCGAGACGCCGAGGTTGGTCTCGTCGTCGATCCGGATCATGCCCGAGTCCTCGCCGTGCGAGAGCACGGTGTTGCCGAGCACGTAGCGGTCGTACTGGTCGGTGATCCAGGACTTGGAGGCCTGGTTCGGGTGGCTCGCGACCTTCAGCAGGTCGGCCTTGAGGCCCTCGCCGGTGGTCGGGCGGGCCAGCCGCTCGGCGGTCGGGGCGTCGGCCTGCAGCGCGTCCTGCCAGCTCGGGCGGGCGTACGGGCGCTCGTAGGTCGGGCCCTCGTGGGCGACGGTGCGCGGCGGGACGTCCACCACGAGCTCGCCGTGCCAGAAGATCTCCAGGCGCTCGCCGTCGGTCACCTCACCGATGACGTTGGCGATGACGTCCCACTTCTCGCAGATCTCCAGGAAGCGGTCGACCTTGTCGGGCTCCACGATCGCGCACATGCGCTCCTGCGACTCGCTCATGAGGATCTCCTCCGGCGAGAGCGTGTGGTCGCGCAGGTGCACGGTGTCGAGCTCGATCCGCATGCCGCCGGAGCCGGCCGAGGCCAGCTCGCTGGTGGCGCAGGACAGGCCGGCGCCGCCGAGGTCCTGGATGCCCTTGACGAGCTTCTCCCGGAAGATCTCCAGGGTGCACTCGATCAGGAGCTTCTCCTGGAACGGGTCGCCGACCTGGACGGCCGGGCGCTTGGCCGGCTTGCTGTCGTCGAAGGTCTCGGAGGCGAGCACCGAGACGCCGCCGATGCCGTCGCCGCCGGTGCGGGCGCCGTACAGGATGACCTTGTTGCCGGCGCCGGAGGCCTGCGCGAGGTGGATGTCCTCGTGCTTCATGACGCCCACGCACAGCGCGTTGACCAGCGGGTTGCCCTGGTAGCAGGAGTCGAAGACGACCTCGCCGCCGATGTTCGGCAGGCCCAGGCAGTTGCCGTAGCCGCCGATGCCCGCGACGATCCCGGGCAGCACGCGCCGGGTGTCCGGGTGGTCGGCCGCACCGAAGCGCAGCGGGTCCATCACGGCGACCGGGCGGGCGCCCATCGCCAGGATGTCGCGCACGATGCCGCCGATGCCGGTGGCCGCGCCCTGGTAGGGCTCGATGTACGACGGGTGGTTGTGCGACTCGACCTTGAAGGTGACCGCGTACCCCTGGCCGACGTCGACGACGCCGGCGTTCTCGCCGATGCCGACGAGCATCGCGTCCGAATCCGGCTTCTTCTCGCCGAACTGCTTCAGGTGGACCTTGCTGCTCTTGTACGAACAGTGCTCCGACCACATGACCGAGTACATGGCGAGTTCGGCGCCGGTCGGGCGGCGGCCGAGGATCTCCCGGATGCGCGCGTACTCGTCCTCCTTGAGGCCGAGCTCGGCCCAGGGCTGGGCGGCGTCCGGGGTCTGCTCGGCGTTCTTGACGGTGTCGAGGCTCATCAGGCGTTCACCAGCTGCTTCAGGACGGAAGTGAAGAAGCCCAGGCCCTCGGTGGTCGGGCCGGTGAGCGGCTCCACGGCGTGCTCCGGGTGCGGCATCAGGCCGACGACATTGCCGGCGGCGTTGGTGATGCCGGCGATGTCGCGGTACGAACCGTTCGGGTTGACGTCCAGGTAACGGGCGACGACCCGGCCCTCCGCCTCCAGTTCGTCCAGCACCCGCTCCTCGGCGACGAAGCGGCCCTCGCCGTTCTTCAGCGGGACGACGATTTCCTGGCCGACCGAGTAATCCCGGGTCCAGGCGGTGCCGGCGTTCTCGATGCTCAGCTTCTGGTCGCGGCAGATGAAGTGCAGCGAGTCGTTCCGGGTGAGCGCCCCGGGCAGCAGGTGCGATTCGCAGAGCACCTGGAAGCCGTTGCAGATACCGAGCACCGGCATTCCGAGCTTCGCCTGCTCGATGACGGTCTCCATCACCGGCGAGAAGCGGGAGATCGCACCGCAGCGCAGATAGTCGCCGTAACTGAATCCGCCGGGCAGGACGACGGCGTCGACCTGGTGGAGATCCTTGTCACGGTGCCACAGGGCGACCGGCTCGGCGCCGGCGAGGCGGACCGCCCGCTGGGCGTCGCGGTCGTCGAGGGAGCCGGGGAAAGTGACGACGCCGACGCGGGTGGTCACTTGCCCTCCTCCTCGACCCGGACGGTGAAGTCCTCGATCACGGTGTTGGCGAGAAAGGTCTCGGCGGCTTCGCGGATACGGGCGAGCGCCGCGTCGTCGACCGGGCCCTCCACATCCAGCTCGAAACGCTTGCCCTGGCGGACGTCGGCGATCCCGGTGAATCCGAGGCGGGGCAGTGCACGCTGCACCGCCTGTCCCTGGGGGTCGAGGATCTCCGGCTTGAGCATGACGTCGACTACGACGCGTGCCACTGGCACTCCCGGTGGTGTCTTCGGTGAGGCGGGGGAACTCCAGACTACCGGTGGTTTCGGGCAGGATTGCTGGCCGGGGATAGCGACGCGCGTAGACCCGAGACCCTTACGCCACAAGGGATCCGGACCCCTCACCCGCAGACCGGGCCGACCGGTTTCCGTGGATTCGGCACTCGGAACGGCCCCGCCCGGAGAACACCCGAATACGGCACTTGGGGACAGAACCGCCCGTCCCGCACATCGGTATCCAGGAGTCCCGCGAAGAGACGTGAATATCCGGAAAAGAATGCCGGACTCTTCGATTTCTGCCCCCTTCGGGTGCAGAATAGGGCCACCTGTCGCGGCAAGTGCTGCGTATCAGGCGAGCCACCCGGCGCGCCCGTACGCGCTTGCGCGAGTTGGTGCACATCAGGCCCCGGTACCCCCTCGGACCGGCGGCCGAATTGCCCGAGAGGATTGACACCCATGGCACAGCGTGTAGTTGTCACGCTCTCCGACGACCTGGACGGCGGCTCCGCCGCGGAAACCGTCCACTTCGGCGTCGACGGGAAGTCGTACGAGATCGACCTGTCCGTGGACAACGCGGAAAAGCTGCGGGAGGCCCTCGCTCCGTTCGTCGCCGCCGGCCGCCGCCAGAGCCGCACCGGAAAGTCCTTCCGCCGCACCGCCCTCACCCCGGACCCGGCCGCCGTCCGCGCCTGGGCCCTGTCCCGCGGGATGGAACTGCCGGCCCGCGGCCGCATCCCCAAGCACGTGTACGAGGCGTTCGCCGAGGCGAACTGAGCCTCGCGGGAGTCCGCTCCCCGGTCGCCCCGCCCGCCCTGACCGAAAGGGTGGGGCGACCACCCCGAACGATGCTGTAGAGTATTCCTCGTCGCCGCAACGGAGAGATCCGAAGAGGCGGCGGGTGCCCCACCAGGCACCATGCGGACGTGGCTCAGTTGGTAGAGCATCACCTTGCCAAGGTGAGGGTCGCGAGTTCGAATCTCGTCGTCCGCTCGCAGTGCGCGAGCACAGCACAACTCAATAGTTTGACCTGCGGACGTGGCTCAGTTGGTAGAGCATCACCTTGCCAAGGTGAGGGTCGCGAGTTCGAATCTCGTCGTCCGCTCCGATACGAAGGGCCCCCTCGTTTGAGGGGGCCCTTCGGCATTCCTCCCCGCACTCCGGGCACGGCGGTGCCCCGGGCGCCGGCGATATCGGCCATGACATTTGTCATCGCCGACCCGTGGATCCCCACCGCGATGTCATGACGGCCCGCACTGCCCGCGCGGCCCGGTCGGCGGAAGGCTTGGGGCATGGAGACGAGCCGGGCGCCCCGCCCCAGCGAAGACGTGATCGAGGTCACCGACCTGCACCGCCACTACGGCGGCGGCACCACCGGGTACCACGCCGTGCGCGGCGTCGACCTGACCGTCCGCCGCGGCGAGCTGTTCGCCCTGCTCGGCACCAACGGGGCCGGCAAGACCTCCACCATGGAGGTCATCGAGGGCCTGGCCGCGCCCACCGGCGGCACCGTCCGGGTGCTCGGCCTGGACCCCCACAAGGAGCGCGCCGCCGTCCGCCCGCGGATCGGCATCATGCTCCAGGAGGGCGGCTTCCCCGGCGAGCTCACCGCCGCCGAGACCGGCCGCGTCTGGGCCGGGATGACCAGCGGCGCCCGCCCGGTGCCGGAGGCGCTGGAGCTGGTCGGCCTCGGCCACCGGGCGAACGTCCGGGTCAAGCAGCTGTCCGGCGGCGAGAAGCGCCGGCTGGACCTCGCGATGGCCCTGCTCGGCCGCCCCGAGGTGCTCTTCCTGGACGAGCCCAGCACCGGTCTCGACCCCGAGGCGCGCGCCGCCGTCTGGCAGCTGGTCCGCGAGCTGCGCGCCCAGGGCACCACGGTGCTGCTCACCACCCACTACCTGGAGGAGGCCGAGGAGCTCGCCGACCGGCTGGCCATCATGCACGGCGGCCGGGTCGTCACCTCGGGCACCGTCGCCGAGGTGATCGCCGACCGGCCCGCCCGGATCGGCTTCGAGCTTCCCGAGTTCACCGGCGCCGCACTGCCCGTCCTGGCCGGGGCCGAACTCGCGCTCGACGGCCGCAAGGTCACCGTGCAGACCCGCACGCTCCAGGACACCCTCACCGACCTGCTCGGCTGGGCCCGGCACCACGGGATCGCGCTCGGCGCCCTGGACGCCCGCAGCGCCTCGCTGGAGGAGGCCTTCCTCGCGATCGCCTCCGAGGCCGCCCACCAGAACCCCCCGCAGGCGCCCGCCGCCGACCGCCCCGCCCGCCGCCGCCTGATCGGATCCGCCCGATGACCACCACCGTCGCCACCGCCGCCACCGGTCCGCAGAGCACCGCCGCCCGCCGGCTGCTCGCCCTCGGCCGGGCCGAGGCCACCCTGCTGCTGCGCAACCGCACGGCCCTTTTCACCGCCCTGGCGCTGCCGCTGTTCCTGGTCTTCACCCTGAAGGGCGTGCTCTCCCAGCAGGCCGAGTCCAACCCCGGACTGGACGTCGACTCGCTGCTGGTCTACGGCTCGGTCGGGATGATCCTGGCCTTCGTCGTGTACTACAACCTGACCGCCGCGTACGTCGGGCGGCGCGGCGAGCTGGTCCTCAAGCGGCTGCGCACCGGCGAGGCCCGGGACATCGAGATCCTGCTCGGCACCGCCGTCCCCTCGGTCGCGCTCGGTCTGATGATGGCCGCCCTGATCGGGATCGGCGGCAGCCTCGGCCTCCACCTGGCCGTGCCGGTCAACCCGGTGCTGATGCTGGTCGGCCTGCTGCTGGCGCTGGCCACCATGATCGCCCTGGCCGCGCTGTCCAGCGCCTTCACCAGGACCGTGGAGAGCGCGGGCATCACCACCCTGCCGATCATGCTGCTGATGCAGCTCGGCTCCGGGCTGTTCATCCCGCTGGAGGTCATGCCCGAGCAGCTGGCCGACATCTGCCGCCTGCTGCCGACCACCCCGGCCTTCCAGCTGATCCGCGTCGGCTGGTTCGGCACCGACGGCTCGGCCGCCGCGACCGGCTTCGCCGGCTCCTGGGGCGCCGCCGGCTCGCACCTGGTCACCGGGGCGATCTGGCTGGGCCTGGCGGTCTGGGGCGCGGTGCGCTACTTCCGCTGGGAACCGCGCCGCTGAGCATCCAGCAGTAATCCGAAGGAACGCCCCCGGTACGGCCTCTGATATGAAGGCAGCAAGCAGGATCGTGGTCGAACTGGGGGCGGAAGAATTGAGAATGCGGTCGCCGCATCGGCACTGGGCCGGCCTGAGCAAACCCCAGCGCACCGAGCTGTACCTGCGCTGGTCGCTCTACCTGATGGCGATGTTCGTCCTGCCCGGCGTCCTGCTCGGCGCCGGGAGCGCCGTCGGCCAGACCGGGAACATCCCGGTGATCCGGATCTCCGTGCTGATCGGGCTCGCCACCACCCTGGTCCTGCTGCGGACCTACCGCGTCGCGATGGACCACTACCTCGGCCGCCCCACCGACCCCCGGCTCTGGCTCGCCCTCTCGGTCGGCCTCGCGGTGGCGGGCTCCTGGACCGTCCTGCTGTTCGGCCCCGCCGACGGCGGACCGGATAGCCCGGGCGGCCTCCCCTTCACCCTGTTCGTCACCAGCACCCTGCTGCTGTTCACCCACGGCCCGGTGTGCGTGGCGCTGACTCCCCGCCGGGCCGCCGTCGTCGGGCTGGGCATGCTGCTGGCCGTCTTCCCGGCCGCGGTACTCGCCGGGATCGACCCCGCCGGCACCGCCGGCTACCTGACCGGACTGACCGTCGGGATGGCCCTCCTCGGCCCCAGCTGCCGCAGCTTCGCCTGGCTCACCTCGATCGTCTGGGAGCTGGACGCCGCCCGCGAGGCCCAGTCCCGGCTGGCCGTGGCCGAGGAGCGGCTGCGCTTCTCCCGCGACCTCCACGACGTGATGGGCCGCAACCTCACCACCATCGCGCTGAAGAGCGAGCTCGCCGTCCAGCTCGCCCGCCGGGGGCGCGAGGAGGCCGCCGACCAGATGGCCGAGGTGCAGAAGATCGCCCAGGAGTCGCAGCGCGAGGTCCGGGACGTCATCCGCGGCTACCGCACCGCCGACCTGCACGCCGAGGCGATCGGCGCCCGGGCGGTGCTGCGCTCGGCCGACGTCTCCTGCGAGATCGACCTCGGCGAGCACGCCGACCGGCTGCCGGGCCCGGTCCAGTCGGTGTTCGGCTGGGTGATCCGCGAGGCCACCACCAACGTGCTGCGGCACAGCGAGGCCGGCCGCTGCCTGATCCGGCTGCGGACCGAGGACGGTCGGGCCGTACTGGAGCTGGAGAATGACGGGGTGCCCGACATCCCGTTCCCCTCCCAGGGCAGCGGCACCGGGCTGCGCGGACTGCGCGAGCGGCTCGCCGCCCACGACGGCGAACTGACCGTGTCGACCGCCGAGGCGGGCGTCTTCCGGATGCTCGCCACCGTCCCGCTCCCCCGCTGAGGAAGAAAGACCGCCCGATGACCGAGAACGCCGCGCCCGTCCGCGTCCTGCTCGCCGACGACGAGCACCTGATCCGGGGCGCGCTGGCCGCGCTGCTCTCGCTGGAGGACGACATCGAGGTGGTCGCCCAGGCCGGCTCCGGCACCGAGGCGCTGGCGATGGCGCTGGCCCACCGCCCGGACGTCGCGGTGCTGGACCTCCAGATGCCGGGCAAGGACGGCATCGAGGTGGCCGCCCAGCTGCGGCTGGCGCTGCCGGACTGCCGCTGCATGATCGTCACCGGCCACGGCCGCCCCGGCTACCTGAAGCGGGCGCTGGAGGTCGGGGTGCGCGGCTTCCTGCCGAAGACCGTCTCGGCGGCGGACCTGGCCGGCATCATCCGCACCGTGCGTTCCGGCGGCCGGTACGTGGACCCCGAGCTGGCGGCGGACGCGATCAGCGCCGGCGAGACCCCGCTGACCCCGCGCGAGACGGACGTCCTGGAGCTGGCCGCCGACGGCACCCCGATCGCCGAGATCGCCGAACGGGCCTCGCTCTCCCAGGGCACCGTGCGCAACTACCTGTCCTCGGCGGCCACCAAGCTGGGCGCGGAGAACCGCCACGCGGCGGTGCGGATCGCCCGCGAGCACGGCTGGATCTGAGGCCGTGCCCGCGGGCGGTCGAGCGGGTCAGGCCCAGGTGGTCCCGGTCAGCCGCTCGTACACGTCGATGTACTTGGCGCGGGTCAGCTCGACGACCTCGGCCGGCAGCGCCGGCGGCGGCTGCTCGCTGTAGCGGTCCCAGCCGGAGTCCGGGGAGACCAGCCAGTCGCGGATCAGCTGCTTGTCGAAGGAGGACTGCGAGCGGCCCGCCTCGTACTCGTCGGCCGGCCAGTAGCGGGAGGAGTCCGGGGTGAGCACCTCGTCGCCGATCACCAGCTCGCCGTCCAGCAGGCCGAACTCGAACTTGGTGTCGGCCAGGATGATGCCGCGCTCGCGGGCGATGTCCCGGGCCCGGGCGTAGACGTCCAGGGTGGTGCGGCGCAACTGCGCGGCGAGTTCGGCGCCGATCCGGCGGGCGGTCTCCTCGTAGGAGACGTTCTCGTCGTGCTCGCCGACCTCGGCCTTGAGCGCGGGGGTGTAGATCGGGGCGGGCAGCTCGGAGCTGTTCTCCAGGCCCTCCGGCAGCGCGATGCCGCAGACCGTGCGGCTCTCCTGGTACTCGGCCAGGCCGGAGCCGGCCAGGTAGCCGCGGGCGACCGCCTCGACCGGGATCATCTCCAGGCTGCGGCAGACCAGCGTGCGGCCCTTCCAGTCGGCCGGGGCGCCGGCCGGGACCTCGGTGGAGATCACGTGGTTGGGAACGATGTCGGCGATCCGCTCGAACCACCACAGCGACAGCTGGGTGAGGATGCGGCCCTTGTCCGGGATCTCGTTCGGCAGCACCCAGTCGTGGGCGGACGTCCGGTCGCTGGCCACCATGACCAGCTCGCCCGAACCGGTGCGGTAGAGGTCGCGCACCTTGCCGGTGTGCAGGTGGACCAGGCCGGGTACCTGGACCGGCTCGGGCTTGGTGACAAATCCGCTCAAGGTGTTCAGTCCTCAGGGGTCGTTCACGGGCGGGGGCACCGCGAAAGGGGAGGTCACTGCCCCCGCAGTCTTTCACGCCCGCCGGAACGCCGGTCCTCCGGCCACCGAGCGCCGGTTCCCGGCCACCGTGGTCAGTGCGGCTGGTTCTTGCAGAGCCGGTCCAGCAGGTTGGCGGTGGCCCGCTGGATGCGCTCGTCGGTCAGCCCCGGGCGCCCCAGCGCGGGCGACCAGGCGAAGGTGCCGGCCGCGAAGACGTACGCGCCGCTGGGCGCGCGGTACAGCGAGGTCTCCTGGTAGCGGGTGCGGCCGGCCGGGTCCTGGTACGGCGAGTGCGCCAGCAGCACCCGCTCGACGTGCTCGGGCAGCGCCACCTTGGGGTAGTAGCGGTCGGCCTCGCCGGCGACCAGCCCGGGCAGCTCGTCGCCCTCCTGGAGGCCGGTGCCGTCCCAGAGCCAGTGCGCGGTGTGCCGGGCGACCAGCGGGACGGGCGCGGCGACCCGCCCCGAGTACTGCACCCCGAGCAGGTGCTGCTCGGGCTCCCCGGCGTCCCGCCACAGCGCGCTGGCCGCGCCGGGCGCCCCGGCGGCCGGGCTGCCGGCGCCGACCTTCTGCCGCTTGCGGCAGTTGAGCAGCCGGTTGGGCTCGCCGGAGGCGGCGGCGGTCAGCTCGACCCGCCAGTACATGGTGTTGGCGGAGAGGAACACCAGCGAGGTGCCGCCGTCCCTGGCCCGCTCGGCGGCCCGGCGCATCGGCTCGGACCAGTACTCGTCGTGGCCGGGGAAGACCAGCGCCCGGTGCCGGGACGGGTCCACCAGGCCGGCGTGCAGGTCGGTGGCGGTGGCGTAGGAGAGGTCGTAGCCGAAGCGCTCGGCCCAGCGGATGAAGTCGTACGCGTGGCCGACGTGCAGCGGCAGTCCGGCGGTGGCGTGCGGGCGGTCGAAGGAGACGGTGACGGCCGCCTCCGGCTCGCCGACCAGGCCGCCCCGGCCGTCCCAGGCGTGGTAGAGGCTGGCGCCGGTCCGGCCGTCCTCGGGGAACAGGTTGTACGCCTGCCAGGTCACGTCCGGGAGCACCAGGAGCAGTTCGGCGGTGCGCGCCCGGTCCTCGAAGTCCCGGACGGTGAAGGGGATGTGGCTGCGGTGCAGCATGTCCGCGGTGGTCAGCACGGCGACGTAGGCGCCGGGCTTCCAGTGCGCCGGGATCTGTTGCCGCCAGGAGTGCCACCAGTGGTGGCAGGAGACCGTCCGGTCGACCACCAGCGGGGCGGGCTGGGCGAGGCCGGCGATCGACGGGCTGGCGGTCATGTGGCGGGCGCCGTCACCGCCGTAGTGGCCGATCCGGAAGATGTTCACGGTGAACTCGCGGGGCGGGTTGACGGTGACCCGGAAGTCCACCGAGCCGCCGGGGCGGACCACCCCGGCCGAGGCGAAGCCCTTGATCTGCTGGTCCACGTCGTTGGCGCCCTGCGGGGTTCCGACGGACGGCTTCCTGCGGACTCCGGCCGTCAGCGACTGCTGGCCCGGCGCGCCCACCGAGACGTACCAGGGCACGGCGCCCTCCGCCCCGGCCAGGTACTGGTCCGGGCTGCGCAGCCAGGGCAGCGGGCCCTGGCCGAAGGGGTCGGAGACGCTGTAGGCGTGCGTCCCCGACTCCCAGCGGCGGTTGAGTTCGGTCCCCACGCGCCCCTCCCAGGTGCACTTCCGCCCGGTTGGCACGTGCCCCCCGGATGTGCGTGCGGTCTAATACACCACAGACTGCTGGCGCAGCGTCACCCTCCGGTAGCGATTGGTGCGGGGAATCTCGCGCGCCTCCCGGGAGGGGCCTCCGGCCTGCGAAAACGCCCGGCGGCCGGCCCTTTTGGGGGCGCGTGCGGCGGTGCCGAGCGCCCTCCTGTGACGCCCGGGACGTCAGAGGCGCACGGGTTTCTCAAGACGGACGTCGGCGGCGTCCAGCCAGGCGCGCAGCGGACCGTCCTGGCCCTGCTCGACGGCCTGGGCGACCGGACCGGCCAGGTCGGTGCGGCGCACCCCGCCGAGCAGCAGCACCGGGCCGTCCAGCCAGTCCAGGCCGGGGGCGCCGCCGGCGGTGTCCACGGCGGCGCAGCAGACCATCGCGGTGACGTGGTCGACCAGCAGGTCGCGGCCGCTGCGGTCGGGTTCGAGCAGCGGGGCCGGGGCGGTGGTGCGGGCCAGCTGGGCGGCGAGCGCGGCGGCCAGCAGCTCTCCGTCGCCCTCGGCGAGCCGGCCCAGCAGCCGGGTGAGGGTCGGGGCGCCGGGGCGGGACTGCGGGGCGAGCCGGTCCAGGGCGGTCTGAAGGGTGGCGGCGCCCGCCCGCCAGCCGGCGTCCACCACCTCGGCCGGGTAGTCGGCCCACTCCAGCTCGCGCCAGGCGCCGGCCGCCGGGCGGCCGAAGAACAGGTCGGCGGCGAGCCGGGAGACCGCCCGGTCGACGGTGCCGGGCTCCTCCAGCAGGTCGCAGGCGGGGCGGTCACCGAGCCGGCTGCCGTAGCCGTCGGCCAGCCGGTCGCGCCGGGACAGCTCGGTGAGCGCGGCGACCACGCCGGCGTTGAGGTGGGCCGGGTGGCGGCCGAGCCGCCAGGCGGGCAGCGCGACCCGGGTGAGCAGCCGGTCCCAGCCCGCGTAGGCCAGGCCGACCTGCTCCTGGGCTGCGATCCGCAGTCCGTAGTCGACCGTCCTGGCCTGCTCGGAGGCCCAGCTCGCGACCGAGCGCTCCAGCTCGGCGGAGTGGCCCCGGCAGGCGCCGAGCAGGCGGCGCACGACCCTGCGGACGATCCGGTCGGCGAGCGCGGCCGGACCGCGCCGGGGCGGCCGGGGCGGGGCGGCCAGGGTGGCGCCGCCGAGACCGGGGGCCGCGCCGGCGCCGGAGTCCAGACAGGCGTCCAGGCTGCGCAGGAAGCGCCGGGCGGCGGCGATCTCCGGGTCGGCGGAGGCGGCGGTGCCGGCCACCACGGGGGCGAGCAGGGCGCGCAGTTCACCGGCCCGCATCCACCACAGGAAGGGCGAGCCGATCACCAGGACGGGGGCGGGCGCCCCCGGGTCCCGCCGCGACGGAGCCGTCCGCCGGCTCGGCGGGACGTCCTCCAGCCAGCTGTCGCAGTCCGGGGTGAGGGCCACGGCGGAGGGCGCGGGCACCTCCAGCCGGTCCGCCAGCTCGCCGATCAGCCGGTACAGCTCGGGGGCCTCGGCGCGCTCCAGCGGGACGGCCGGGGTGCGCGGCGGGACGGTCCGGTGCAGGGCCCGGGCGGTCAGCCCGGCCACCGCCAGGGTCAGCGCGGCGACCGCGCAGACCGCCCAGCGGGCGGCGTCCCAGCCCGCGGCGTCGGCGGCCCCGGGCGCGCCGATCCGGCCGGTGAACCGGCCGGCGAGCAGGACCACCGCCACGGCGGCGGGCAGGGCGGCGGCGGCCCGGGCGAGGCCTCGGATCCGCAGCACCACCTGGGCGTGAGCGCGCGCGATGTCGATTGCGGCCATACGGTGCGGCACCCCCTTCGGAGCCCTCGGGCGCCCGGCTTCGGGCCCTGAGCCGACTCGAAACGATCAGTTCCGACCGGGAAGCGGAGGCGTCCGATCCCGGTAGTGCATGCTGCGTGGCGCTACTGACATTTTCGACGCCCCGGTCCGGGTGGGCGTTCCGGATCACCCCGGTTTCCACTCGTCCCGGTGACACCGCCCGGTTGTTCCGGTGACGCCGCCCGGTTGTTCCGGTGACACCGCCCGGACGCCGGCGACCGGTCCGGTGCGAAGCACCCCGACGACCGACCGGCCGGACGCCGTCCAGCATCCCCCCGTGGGAGCACCGCTACCCGGCGGCGACCCCGGCGCACGGGCCCCGCGCACCGCGATCCAGCGCACCATAAGGCCGCGCGGCCGGTTGCGTCAGCCGGATGCGGGTGCTGTCACCCGATGGGCTGGAATCCGTCGGCCGAACGGTGCGTCGGCCTCCGCAACCGCTCCAGCCCCGAAACGCCGGGAACGCTGCGCCCATGGGGTTGACCGGTGGGCTCGGATGTTCGAATCCCGCTCGCCCCTGCTGGTACGGGCGGCTGCGGGCCCCCGCCCGCACCGCGGTGGCACGCACCGCGGCCCCCGCGCGAACGGTTCGCACGGGGGCCGCGGGCAGAGCGGGCGGGGGGCTCAGGCGGTGGCCGCCTTCAGCGCGATGTCGGTGCGGTGCTGGCCGCCCTTGAGGGAGATCCGGTCCACCGCGGCGTACGCGCGGTCGCGTGCCTCGGCCAGGTCGGTGCCGGTCGCGGTGACCGACAGGACGCGGCCGCCGGCGCTCAGCACCCGGCCGTCCTCGTCCGCCTTCGTCCCGGCGTGCAGCACGAACGCGGTGCCGTCCGCCTCCGCCTCGGCCAGGCCCTCGATCGGGTCGCCGGTGCGCGGGGCGTCCGGGTAGCCCTCGGAGGCGACGACCACGGTGACGGCCGCGCCCTCGTCCCAGCGCAGCGGCTCCAGCTGGTCCAGGCTTCCGGTGGCGGAGGCGAGCAGCACGCCCGCCAGCGGGGTGCGCAGCCGGGCCAGCACGACCTGGGTCTCCGGGTCGCCGAAGCGGGCGTTGAACTCGATCACCCGGGTGCCGCGCGAGGTGAGCGCCAGGCCCGCGTACAGCAGGCCGGAGAACTCGGTGCCGCGGCGGCGCAGCTCGTCCACGGTCGGCTGGAGGACGGTCTCCATGACCTCCTCGACCAGCCCGGCGGGCGCCCACGGCAGCGGGGAGTAGGCGCCCATGCCGCCGGTGTTCGGGCCCTCGTCGCCGTCCAGCGCGCGCTTGAAGTCCTGGGCGGGCTGGAGCGGGACGACGGTGGTGCCGTCGGTGATCGCGAACAGCGAGACCTCGGGGCCGTCCAGGTACTCCTCGATGACCACGCGCTCGCAGCCGGCGGCGTGCGCCAGCGCGGCCTCGCGGTCGGAGGTGACCACGACGCCCTTGCCGGCGGCCAGGCCGTCGTCCTTGACCACGTACGGGGCGCCGAAGGCGTCCAGCGCCTCGGCGGCCTCGGCCGCGGTGGTGCAGACGTAGGACCGGGCGGTGGGGACGCCGGCCGCGGCCATCACATCCTTGGCGAAGGCCTTCGAGCCCTCCAGTTCGGCGGCCGCGGCGGACGGGCCGAACACCGGGACGCCGGCCGCGCGCACGGCGTCCGCGACGCCGGCCACCAGCGGGGCCTCCGGGCCGACCACCACCAGGGCGGCACCGAGCCGGCCGGCCAGCGCGGCGACCTGCGCGCCGTCCAGCTGGTCGACCGGGTGGACCGTCGCGACCTGCGCGATCCCGGCGTTGCCCGGGGCACAGTGCAGTTCGGTCACTGCGGGATCTTGGGACAGGGAGCGGCACAGGGCGTGTTCGCGGGCGCCGCCGCCGATGACGAGGACCTTCACGCCTGGCAGCGTAGTCGGTGGCCTGTTCCGGCCGCTCTCCGGTCCCGTCGGATCCTCCAGCGGAGGAGCTCCGTACGCCGAAGATGTCGGAGGATCCTCCAAGCCCGACGGGGCCGGTTCGGCGGTGGGTGGTCGGGTCACGACGTCGGGTCACCGACCCCTCGCTCGGACGGGTGAAATCTCGCCGCCTCCCGCAACCCGCCCACCTCGGGTTCCGTTGGCCGAAACCGGTAACGATCAGCGGAGAAGCGCCCCCACGGTCAGCCATTTGGCGGTAAGAAGTGCTGTTGGAGAACCACCGGCGGACACCACGTCAGCCGTTGCGCCGACAGAGCCAGCAGTCCGCCCGCCACAGGGAGCCCCACAGGTGAGCCAGCCGGAAATGCAGCCCGAGGAGAGTGCCTGGGGCAAGGAGATCGGTGAGGAGGACCCGCCCGCCGCCGCCGTCGTCCGACGGGCCTCCACCCGCCAGCGGGCCGATCTGAGCACCCGCCAGTTCCCGCTGGGGGACTGGGGCGAGCCCGCCGAACGGCTGGAGGAGCTCTACCGCTGGTCCGAGGAGCGGGCGGTCGAGGCGATCGAGTGGTACCGCCGGGACCGCGTCTGGAAGCGCCGCTGGGCCCGCGTGCTGCGGTTCGGCGCGGCCGGCTTCGCGGTGGGCGGGGTGACCGCCCCGCTGGTCGACCTGGCCGGCGCCTTCGCGCACGGCACCGGCTGGGGCTACGTCGGCTTCGCGCTCTCCGCCGCCTGCCTGGCCACCGACCGGGTCTTCGGCCTCACCTCCGGCTGGATGCGGGACGTCTCCACCGGCCAGGCCCTGCAACGCCGCCTGGAGGCCTTCCAGTTCGACTGGGCGTCGGAGTGCGTGCGCGAGGTGCTCGGCCCGACCGAGGGCACCGCGGGCGAGGCCGCCGAGCGCTGCCTGGGCGTGCTGCGCCGGTTCTGCGAGGACGTCTCGGACATGGTCCGCTCCGAGACCTCGGAGTGGATGCTGGAGTTCCGCGCCTCGATGACCCAGCTGCCCACCCAGTCCGGCGGGGCCTGGGGCGGGCGCAGCGAGCCCGGGGTGGGCGCCCAGGTGCGGGTGCTGCCGCCGCCGGGCACCCGGCCGACCATGCCGCGCCAGCGGCCGCCGGAGGGGCCGCTGCGCTAAGGCGTGTCCGCCTGGAGCCCGTCCGCCCGGCGTCAGGCGAAGACGATCATCGAGCCCTGGGTGACGCTCCTGGTCGCCGCCGCGTACAGGCCCGACCAGGCGTGCCGCTCCCGGGCGAAGGGGTGGACGTCGTCGATCGGCGGCCCGAACGGCTGCTCCAGGCCGGTCGGGCCGAGCGGCCGGGTCGGGTCCGGCGGGTTGAGCGGGTCGATGCCCAGCGCCGGTGCGACGGCCTGGAGTTCGCGCAGCAGCCCGTGGCTGGAGCCGAGCGGGCCGCCGGCGGCGAGCAGCGTGTCGTCCACCAGCGGCACCGCGAACTCGACCGGCACGTACGCGCCGGCGTGGTCGAAGTGCCAGACCAGGTGCGACTGTTCGGCGCTGCTCTCGAACATCTCCAGCAACTGCTCGTAGTCGCCGCCGAGCGCGTCGACCGGGGTGATGTCCAGGCCGGTGAGGCCCAACAGGTAGGCGCGGCGCAGGAAGTGCAGCGAGTCGTAGTCGAAGGCGGCTATCGGCTCGACCGCGCCGCTGATGCCCGGGACGAACCGGTAGACCGGCACCTCGGGCAGCCCGCGCGAGGCCAGCACCGAGTTGTAGAGCGCGAGGTCGTCCCGGAAGGGGTTGTCGGGGCTGTGGCTCAGCGCGTCCACCAGCGGGACGAGCCAGAGGTCGCAGGCCATGGCCGGCAGTTCCTCTCCGGAGGCGGGGATCGCCCGCGCGGGCGGGGCGACGACGGGGGTCGGGTCGGTACCCGGACGGCCTTTCAGGAGGCGCCCGGTCCGATGACCGCCCACCCTACCGGCCCGGCGCGGCGTGCGGGTCGGGCCGTCCCCGAGGGCCCTCCGGGGGCGGTTCGGACAGCCGTCGGCCGAACCGGCCGTACGGCACCGTGCGCGGCTGCGGCACCAGCCCGAGGCCCAGTCCCAGCTCACGGCCGAGTTCCCGGCCCACCTCGGCGCTGCGGGTCCGCCCGGTGCGGGCCGCACCGGGCCCGGCACCGGGCTCGGCACCGGCCTCGGGCTCGTCGCCCGGCTCCGGCGGGGCCGCCGGCGCGGGCGGCGGTTCGACCGGCACCGGCGCCGGCTCCTCCCCGACGAACTCGGTGAGCAGGTCCAGCACGGTCACCGACTCCAGCGGCTGCCCGGCCAGCCCGGCCAGCAGCCGGACGGTGTACAGGTTGTACTCGCAGATGATCCGGTGCGCGCCGAGCGCATCGCGGGCCTCGATCGCCGCGACCAGGTCCGGGTGGCGCTCCCAGCAGATCCCGCCCAGCGCGGGCAGCTCCCGCAGGTAGGGCGCGGCGAACATCCAGGACTGCACCCGCAGCCAGTCCAGGTAGTCGGCGATCCGGCGGTTGCCGAGCAGCGCGCCGACCTCCTGCCAGAACCGGCGGTCGCAGCCCACCATGACGTCCAGGTTCCCGGCCCGGGCCGCCCGCACCGCCGCGTCGGCCCGCCGGTGCAGCGAGGGCAGCCGGCCGAGGTCGGGCAGTGCCCGGCGGGTGGCGTACTGGCGGTGGAAGCTGTCGGTGATCAGCACCCGGGACTCGAAGATCTCCAGGAAGTCGTCCCACCCCAGCTCGGGCACGGTGAAGCCGCGGTGGTGCTCGGCCCGCAGCAGGCCCTGCGCGCCGAGGTCGACCAGGGCCTCGCGGGCCGGGGTCGCGGAGACGCCGTACAGCTCGGCGATCTCCTTGACGGTGAAGTTGCGGCCGGCCGCGAGCCGGCCGGCCATCATCTCCTCGCGCAGCGCGCCGGCGATCTGCTCGCGCAGGCTGTTGCGGTGGATGACGGGGCGGGGGGTGTCGCCTGCGCCGTTGTCAGGCATGGGGCGACCTCCTCGGGCGGCCTACCGTGCCGGCCCTCGTCCGGGCCGGCGGGGAACACGACGAGTGCTCATCTTCTCAAACCCGACCGACCCAGGTACGAACCAACCCTCCGGAACGCCGTCCCCGGCGCCCCGCCCACCCCCGCTCAGCGCTGGACCGGCGCCGGAATCCCCAGCAGGCGGTCCCGCAGCACCGGGAACTCCGCGCGCGCCTTCGCCACCTCGGCCGGATCGAACTCGACCGTCAGGACCTCCTCGCCCGCCCCCGCCTCGGCCAGCACCCGGCCCCACGGGTCCACCACGATGCTGTGCCCGGCCTGCTCGACCCCGGCGTGCGTCCCGGCGGTGTTGCAGGCCAGCACGAAGGCCTGCTCCTCCACCGCCCGGGCCCGGGCCAGCAGCGTCCAGTGCTCGCGCCGCCGGGCGGGCCAGGCCGCCGGCACCACCAGCAGCTGCGCCCCGGCGTCCAGCAGCGCCCGGAACAGCTCCGGGAAGCGCAGGTCGTAGCAGGTGGCCAGGCCCAGCGTGGCGAAGTCGGTGGGCGCGGTGACGATCTCCTGCCCGGCGCCCATCACCACCGCCTCGCCGCTGTCGAAGCCGAAGCGGTGGATCTTGCGGTACGTGTGCACCAGCTCGCCGTCCGGGGAGAACAGCAGCGAGGTGTTGTAGATCGGCCCGTCCGGATCGCGTTCGACGACCGAACCGGCGTGCAGCCAGACCCCGGCGGCCCGCGCGGCGGCCGACATCGCGTCCGAGGTGGGCCCGTCCAGCGTCTCCGCACCGTCCGACCAGAGGTCGTAGGCGAAGCCGCCGAGCGGCCACAGCTCCGGGAGCACCACCAGGTCGGCGCCCTGCTGTGCCCGTACCAGGGCCGCCGCCCGAGCCCTCCGCTCGGCGGGCGGCTCCTCGTCGGAGACCGCGAGTTGGATCAATGAAGCGCGCACAGTACCACCGTCCACGGCAAGAGACCTACGATCGTCACCCGAAAGCGCTGCCCAGCTGTCTCCCGGCAGCGTAACGTGCGGTTAGCGTGCGCGCCCGGAAAGCCGGACCATCCCGGTCGGCCGTGACGGCGGGGCGCAGGCGGCAAGGAAGCTGACGGAGGGCCGGAGATTCCCGTGACGGACAACCAGACCGTGCAGGCTTACACCGAGGCGTGGACCCAGACCATCGAGTCCATATCGGAGCTGGTCGCCCCCCTTCCCGAGGGCTCCTGGAACCGGGCCACCGAGTGCCCCGGCTGGTCCGTCCGCGACGTCGTCTCGCACGTGATCGCGGTCGAGTCCGACCTGCTCGGCGACCCGCGCCCGATCCACTCGCTGCCGCGTGACCTCCGTCACGTCACCACCGAGTTCGCCCGCTACGTCGAGCTGCCGGTCGACAAGCGCCGCTGCCACACCGCGCTGGAGATGACCGGCGAGCTGGAGTACACGATCATCCGCCGCTCCCGGGCGCTGCGGAACGCCAAGCAGACGCCCGAGGAGCCGGTGCGCTGGCCGGCCGGGCCGCTGGCCAGGGACGTCCCGTACCACGAGCTGCTGCGGATGCGGGCCTTCGACGTCTGGGTGCACGAGCAGGACCTGCGCCGGGCCCTGGAGACCCCGGGCAACCTGGACGCCCCGGCCGCGCTGATCACCCGGGACCTGCTGCTGGAGCTGCTGCCCAAGGCCGTCGCCAACAAGGCCGGGGCCCCGGCCGGGACGGCCCTGGTGCTGGACGTCACCGGCCCGGTGGAGTTCCTGCGCACCGTCCGGGTGGACGCCACCGGCCACTGCACCGTGGACGAGTCGATCAGCCTGGCCCCCGACGTCCAGCTCACCATGGACTGGGAGACCTACCTGCGGCTCGCCTGCGGCCGCGGCCGGCCCGGCCCGGTCTCCGTCGAGGGCGACCGGGAGCTGGCCGAGCGGGTGCTGGCCAACTTCTCGGTCACCATCTGAGGCCCGGGGCCGTACGGTCCGTCGCCCGGGGCCCGTCCGGCCCCGGGCTCAGCCCGCCTGCGCCGCGACCTTCCGGCGCAGCCGCAGGATCATCGCCGTGCCCACCGCCAGCGGGACGTACTGCCAGCAGAACGCCCAGCGGAAGGCGGTGGCCGAGTACGACCCGGCGCCGTCCGGGGAGAGCGCGTCCAGCAGCACGCCGATGCCGAACAGGGTGATCATCGTGCCGATGAAGCCGCCCATGTTGACGATCCCCGAGGCGGTGCCGAGCCGCTCCGCGGGGTTGCGGGAGCGCGCGTAGTCCAGGCCGACCAGCGAGGCCGGGCCGTTGCTGCCCATCACCAGGATGATCCCGACCAGCAGCCAGACCGGCGGGTGGCCGCCGGGCCAGGCCAGCACCAGCGCCCAGCCGAGCGCGGTGGTCGCGACGACGGTCAGCACGATCGGCATCCGGGCCCGCGCCGAGACGGAGAGCAGCCGGCCGAAGACGAAGCCGAAGGTCATGTTGCTGAGCACCAGCAGGGTCAGCAGCCCGCCGGCCCCGGCCCGGGACATCCCCTGGGCCTGCACCAGGTAGGGCAGGCCCCAGAGCAGGCCGAAGGCGTTGCCGGGGAACTGGGTGGTGAAGTGGATCCAGAGCCCGAGCCGGGTGCCCGGTTCCCGCCAGCAGGCGAGGACCTGCCGGCCGACCTTCGGCCGCGCCGCGGCCGCCCCGGGCCGGACGACGGCCTCCTGGTGGGGCGCGTCCCGCAGGAGGAACGCGACCGGCGCGAACACCACCGCGCCCAGCAGCGCGATCGCGGTGAAGGTGGGCGTCCAGCCCTCGCTGTGCAGCGCCCTGGCGAGCACCACGGTGGTGACCAGGTTGCCGCCCATCCCGGCCAGGCCGGTCAGCTGGGCCACGAACGGGTTCCGGGCCGCCGGGAACCACCGGGCGGCGATCCGCAGCACGCTGATGAAGGTCATCGCGTCGCCGCAGCCGAGCACCGCGCGGGAGGCCAGCGCGGGGCCGAAGTCGGAGCTGAACGCGAAGGCCAGCTGACCGGCGCTCAGCAGTACGACGCCGGACAGCAGCACCCGGCGCGGCCCGTACCGGTCGACCAGCAGGCCGACCGGGATCTGCATGGCCGCGTAGACCAGCACCTGGAGGATCGAGAAGGTGGAGAGCGCCGAGGCGCCGATGCCGAAGCGGTCGGCGGCGTCCAGTCCGGCCACCCCGAGGCTGGTGCGGTGGATGACGGCCAGGATGTAGACACTGACCCCGATGGACCAGGCGAGCCAGGCCGCCCGGCCGCCGGGCGGCGCGGACGCGAGCACGGACGCCGGCGCGGAAACGGGCGCGGCCGGGGGGTCGGCGATGAGCCGGGGAGCGGGGACGGACGGGGACGGGGCTGGGCGAGCGGGCTCCACGGTCATAGTCCGACCAGATTAGTCATCCCATGATGGGACGCTCTGACCCGGGGGCGCGCGACCGGCCCCAGCCGGCAATCGGTCAGCCGGTCAGCCGGTCAGCGTCCAGGACACCGAGCGGGTCATGGAGCGCTCCCGGAAGGCCTCGTCCCGCACCCAGTCGGTGGTGTCCCGGACGGTCGCCGTCACGGTGGCCGTCCGGCCCGGGGCCAGCTCCAGCCGGGCGGTGTCCAGCCAGGAGCCGTCGGCGGACTGCGGGGCCACCGGGACGCCGTCCACCTTCCATTCCACCTTCAGCTGCCGCGGGCCGGTCAGCGGCAGCGGCCGGACGTCGAGCCGGGGCCGCCCGGACACCTCGCCGGGAGCCGGCACCGGGGCGTCGGTCGGCCGGACCCTGCGGTACAGCTCCTCGATGATCGCCTCGCGCGAGGGGAGGTTGTACGCGCTGCCCAGGGTGCGCATCACCGAGTCCGGGGTGGGCCGGTAGAGGCCGTTGGCGCTGCGGTACGCCCCGATCACGCCGGCCCCGTCCGGGGACTCGGCGCCCAGCCAGCGCCACCACTTGGTCTGCTTCCTGCGCATGTCGTCGGCGTTGAGGGTGGCGAGGTTCGGGTAGTCGGCGTCGTCCGGGGCACTGTCGTACTCGTCTCCGAGGTCCCCCACGGTGTGCCCGATCTCGTGCTGGATGATCCGCCCGGCGTCCGGGCTGCCGCCCGCCAGGGTGGTCACCCCGGTGCCGCCGGCGCCGCCGTACTCGGTGGAGTTGGCCAGCGCTATCAGGTACTGCGGCCCCGCGCCGTTGCCCGCGTAGCGGGCGGTGGCGGACTCGTCGGCGCAGAGCAGCCGGGCGGTGCCCTCGCACCAGAAGTGCATGCCGAGCGGGGTGGCGGTCCTGCGGCCGCGGCTCTCGGACTCGGCGATCCCGGAGACCGGGGAGACCACCTCGACCCGCCTGATGTTGAAGAAGCCCTGGTAGGTGCGGAAGGGCTCGATGTCCATCAGCGCGTGCCAGGCCTTGTCGGCCTGCTGCCGGAAGAGCTCCTGCTCGTCGGCCGTGTAGCCGTCGCCGATCAGCACCAGGGTGATCCGGTTGGCCGGGTCCCCGGTGCGGCGTATGTCGACCGTCGGGGCGGCCGCGGATATCCGCTGGTCGGCCTGGAGGGCCGTGTGCGGCGGCACCGCGCGGTCGGCCGGGGCACCCGGACCGATCACGCCGAACGGCGGGGGGCTGGTCAGTTCCAGGGCGGCCGGGAGGGCGGCGGCGGACACCAGCACGAGTGCGGCCAGACTCCGGACGAGACGGCCAGGGTTGCCAGGCGGCATACGGGTGCGTCCTCCGGGAGCCGGTCACCCGGTGTCGCCCGGGTGATGGAGCGGAGACGTACCCGGGCGGCCGGGACTCCCCTATCCGGCCGCGAAAAAGTCACCGACCTGGCCGAACGATCCGCACATTTCGGATCATCCAGGTCATACCAACCATTCCTCGGGCCGTCCTCGGGACCCGCCGGAGAAGCCCGAAAAAATTTCGGAACCCGTCTGCAACCCCCCGCGGGGATGCGCGTCTATACGGATGAAGGCACGGAGAGCGAGACCGGCGGAGCCGGGGGGCGCTTCCGCTCACGAGGAGCGGAGCCGGTCGTCTTCACCCATTCACACCATCAGCACGTCGACCCTGGGGACTCACGTCATGCGCATGCCCGTTATCACCCGTTTTGCGAAGAACGACCGCGCGCTCTCCGGCCGCCGCCGCATCGCCACCGTCGCCGCCACCGTCGTCCTCGCCGGCGGCGTCCAGTTCCTCGCCACCGACACCGCCTGGGCCTGCGGCGACCACCGGCTCGGCGGCGCGTACGAGGCCCCGACCAACGTGCCCGGGCTCTCCCCCGACACCGCCATCACCTCGGCCAGGTCCTCGGTGGTCGCGGACGGCAGCTGGAACGAGGTCTCCCTCAAGGTCACCAACAAGGGCGCCGAGGACGCCCACGGCATGGAGCCCTTCCTCGGCCTCGTCACCCCGGGCCCGGGCGCCGCGGCCCGCCTCAAGGACGTCAGGATCCAGTACCTGGACTACACCGGCGCCTGGAAGAACCTCCAGCTGCAGGACGGCTGCATGCGCTCCGTCGAGGTCACCGGCTCCCAGCGCCAGCGCATGGCCGCCAACAGCTCCGCGACCTTCAAGTTCCGCTACTCGCTGGCCGCCGCCACCCCCGCCGGCGTGACCGCGGTCAACCTGTTCGCCTCGGCGGAGATGGCCGGTTCCCAGGGCGCCGGCAGCTCGGCCTTCAAGACGGTCAAGGTGACCCACCCCCAGGGCACCGCCACTGCCAAGCCGACCACCACTGCCAAGCCGACCACCCCGGCCAAGCCCAAGCCCGCGCCCACCAAGGACGCGCCCGCCAAGGCCGCCGAGCCCGCCGTCGACCGGACCGGGGACACCACCCCCGCCACCCAGGCCCCGAAGGCGTCGGCCCCGGCCACCACCGCCCCCGCGGGCACCCCCGAGCTGGCCCAGACCGGCTCCTCCTCCAGCAACACCTTCCTCGCCCTCGGCTCCGCCCTCCTCCTCGCCCTCGGAGCGGGCGTCCTGGTCGCCGTCCGTCGACTCCGTCCCCAGCGCTAGTCGACGGGCGGTACACCGAAGGGGCCCTCCTCCGCACGGCGGTGCGGAGGAGGGCCCCTTCGGTTTCTTCGTTTTCTTCGGTTCCGTCAGCCCCAGGTGATCAGGCGCTTCGGGCGCTCCAGCAGCCCGGCCACGTCGGCCAGCACCTTGGAGCCCAGCTCCCCGTCCACCAGGCGGTGGTCGAAGGAGAGCGCCAGCGTGGTCACCTGACGCGGGACCACCTTGCCCTTGTGCACCCACGGCAGTTCCCGGACCGCCCCGAAGGCCAGGATGGCGGCCTCGCCCGGGTTGAGGATCGGGGTGCCGGTGTCGACGCCGAAGACGCCGACGTTGGTGATGGTGACCGTCCCGCCCTGCATGTCGGCCGGCGAGGTCTTGCCCTGACGGGCGGTCTCGACCAGTTCGCCGAGCGAAGCGGCCAGCCCGGCGAGGGTCCTGGACCCGGCGTCCTTGATGTTCGGGACGATCAGGCCGCGCGGGGTGGCCGCGGCGATGCCGAGGTTCACCTGGCCCTTGAGGACGATCTCCTGGGCCGCCTCGTCCCACTGCGCGTTGATCCCGGGGTGCCGCTTGATCGCGGTGAGCAGCGCCTTCGCGACGATCAGCAGCGGGCTGACCCGGACGTCCCGGCCCAGCTCCCCGCTCTCCTTGAGCCGGCGGACGAACTTCATCGTGCGGGTCACGTCGACCTGCACGAACTCGGTGACGTGCGGGGCGGTGAAGGCCGAGGCCACCATCGCCTGCGCGGTCGCCTTGCGGACGCCCTTGATCGGCACCCGGACGTCGCCCGCGGCGGGCACCGGCACCTGCGGCGCGGCCGGCTCGGCCACGGCCGTTCCGGCGACCTCCGCCACCGCGGCGGCCGGAGCGGCCTGAGCGGCGGCGTGGGCGTGCACGTCCTCGCGGGTGATCACGCCGTCCCGGCCGGTCGGGGTGACCGCGCGCAGGTCGACGCCGAGGTCCTTGGCCAGCTTGCGCACCGGCGGCTTGGCCAACGGGCGCTCCCCGCCGGGCACTTCGGCGACCGGCGCGGGCGCCGCGGGAGCCGGGGCGGCGACCGGGGCCGGAGCGGCCGCCGGAGCCGGCGTGGTCGCGGCGACCCTGGTGGTGGTCGTCCGCCGCGCCCGGCGCTGGGCGGTGCCGGTGCGCGGGCCGTACCCGACCAGCACCTCGCGCCGCTCGGGCTCGGCCTCCTCGGCCGGAGCCGGAGCCTGCGCCGGAGCCGCGGCGGGGGCGGCCGGAGCCGCGGCCCCCGCCTCCCCGGCGACCGCGATCGAGATGATCACGGTGCCGACGTCGACCGTGGCGCCCTCGGGGAAGTGCAGCTTCTCGACCACCCCGTTGAACGGGATGGGCAGCTCCACGGCCGCCTTGGCGGTCTCCACCTCGCAGACGACCTGCCCGTCGGTGACGGTGTCACCGGGCTTGACGTACCAGCTGAGGATCTCGGCCTCGGTGAGGCCCTCGCCCACGTCGGGCATCTTGAACTCGCGGAGCGAGCGAACTTCGGTGGTCATCTTCGCTCCCCGGTTCAGTACGCGAGCGCGCGGTCGACGGCGTCGAGCACGCGGTCCAGGTCGGGCAGGAAGGCCTCCTCGACCCGGGACGGCGGGTACGGCGCGTGGTAGCCGCCGACCCGCAGGACCGGTGCCTCCAGGTGGTAGAAGCACTTCTCGGTCAGCCGGGCGGCCAGCTCGGCGCCCATGCCCAGGAAGACCGGTGCCTCGTGCACCACGACGGCCCGACCGGTGCGCTTGACCGACTCCTCCAGGGCGGCGAAGTCCACCGGGGAGAGCGAGCGCAGGTCGACGACCTCCAGCCGGCGGCCGTCCTCCTCGGCGGCAGCGGCGGCCTCCAGGCAGACCTTGACCATCGGGCCGTACGCGATCAGCGTCGCGTCGGTGCCGGGCCGGACGATCCGGGCGTCGTGCAGGCCCAGGTCCGCGGCGTCGCCGACCTCGCCCTTGTCCCAGTAACGGCGCTTGGGCTCCAGGAAGATGACCGGGTCGTCGGACTCGATCGACTGCCGCAGCATCCAGTGCGCGTCGTGCGCGCTGGCCGGGGTGACCACGCGCAGACCGGCGGTGTGCGCGAAGTAGGCCTCGTGCGACTCGCTGTGGTGCTCGACCGCGCCGATGCCACCCGCGTAGGGGATGCGCACGGTGACCGGCAGCTTGACGTGGCCCAGCGCACGGGCGTGCATCTTGGCCAGCTGGGAGACGATCTGGTCGAAGGCCGGGTAGACGAAGCCGTCGAACTGGATCTCCACGACGGGACGGTAGCCGCGCAGCGCCAGACCGATCGCGGTGCCCATGATGCCGGACTCGGCGAGCGGGGTGTCGATCACCCGGTCCTCGCCGAAGTCCTTCTGGAGGCCGTCGGTGATCCGGAAGACGCCGCCGAGCTTGCCGATGTCCTCGCCCATCAGGAGGGTCTTCGGGTCGTTCTCCAGCGACTTGCGCAGCGCTCCGTTCAGCGCCTTGGCGATGCTCAGCTGACCGGCCATCAGTGGTTCTCCCCCGCCTCGAAGGAGGCCGCGTACTCGGCGTACTCGGCCCGTTCCTCATCGACCAGCGTGTGCGGCTCGCTGTACACGTGGTCGAAGATCAGGGTCGGGTCCGGGTCCGGCATGCCGCGCACGCCCTCGCGCACCCGCAGCCCCAGCTGCTCGCTCTCGGCGTCGACGGCGGCGAAGAACGCCTCGTCGGCCAGGCCCTCCTTCTCCAGGAGGGCGCGGAGCCGGCTGATCGGGTCCTTGGCCTTCCAGGCCTCGGTCTCCTCGGCGTGCCGGTAGCGGGTGGGGTCGTCGGACGTGGTGTGGGCACCCATCCGGTAGGTGAACGCCTCGATCAGCACCGGGCCGTTGCCGCTGCGGGCGTGGTCGAGCGCCCAGCGGGTGACCGCCAGGCAGGCCAGCACGTCGTTGCCGTCGACCCGGACGCCGGGGAAGCCGAAGCCGGAGGCGCGGCGGTACAGCGGGATCTTGGTCTGGGTGGTGGTGGGCTCGGAGATCGCCCACTGGTTGTTCTGGCAGAAGAAGACCACGGGCGCGTTGTAGACCGAGGCGAAGGTGAAGGCCTCGTTGACGTCGCCCTGGCTGGAGGCGCCGTCGCCGAAGTACGCGATCACCGCGTCGTCGGCGCCGTCCTTGGTGATGCCCATCGCGTAGCCGGTGGCGTGCAGGGCCTGCGCGCCGATCACGATGGTGTAGAGGTGGAAGTTCTTCTCGTTCGGGTCCCAGCCGCCGTGGTTCACGCCGCGGAACATGCCGAGCAGGTTCAGCGGGTCGACGTCGCGGCACCAGGCGACGCCGTGCTCGCGGTACGTGGGGAAGGCGTAGTCGCCGGGGCGCATGGCGCGGCCGGAGCCGACCTGGGCGGCCTCCTGGCCGAGCAGCGAGGCCCACAGGCCCAGCTCGCCCTGGCGCTGGAGCGCGGTGGCCTCGCCGTCGAACCGGCGCACCAGCACCAGGTCGCGGTAGAGGGCGAGCAGCTCCTCGGGAGTGGTGGTGAGGGGGTAGTCAGGGTGCTCGACCCGCTCGCCTTCCGGCGTGAGCAGCTGGACGAGCTCCGGCTGGGCGTCCTTGCCCTTGGCGCGGAGGGTGTCAGGGACGCCGGGGGCCGCCTTCTTGCGAGCCCTCGCCGTGCTTTTGACGGTCACGTTCACTCCTCGGTCTGTCCGGCCGCCCGGGGTCGCCGGTGACCGGTCCGGTCACCGCCTCGCGGGGCGCGCGTGGGTGTGCGCTCCCACTGCGGGGCAGGTGGTGATCCTGTTCCGACGGCGTCCCTCACGAGAACGTTACCCAGCGTCCGCCCTCGACGCGCTTGCGCTAGGACGTCCTACTTGTTCAGGGCCTACAACCCCGAGGGTGCCGCGATCGGCTCGCCGTCGGAAGGGTGGGGGTGACGGTCGGCGTGACGCAGCTCTCAATTCGAGCGCCTTCAGGACACCAGCGCACGTTATCCGGGCGGAAGCCCGTGCGTAAGGGGGTTCTCGGTATCGGTTTCGGACGGCTCTGGCCGGATCACGTCGTGACCGGGGTACGGGTGATAGGTCTTTCGTACGGTGGTATGGGAGGCTTTGGACGTGACTGATAACGGACAAATCAGGGTATTCCTGCTCGACGACCACGAGGTCGTCCGGCGGGGCGTGCACGATCTGCTCTCGGTCGAGGACGACATCGAGGTGGTCGGCGAGGCCGGCACGGCCGCCGAGGCGCTCACCCGGATCCCGGCGGTCCACCCGGACGTGGCGGTGCTCGACGTCCGGCTGCCGGACGGCAACGGGGTCGAGGTCTGCCGCGAGATCCGGTCCAGGCTGCCGGAGATCAAGTGCCTGATGCTGACCTCGTTCTCGGACGACGAGGCGCTGTTCGACTCGATCATGGCCGGCGCCTCCGGCTACGTGCTGAAGGCGATCCGCGGCACCGACCTGATCACCGCCGTCCGGGACGTCGCGGCCGGCCGCTCGCTGCTCGACCCGATCGCCACCAGCAGGGTGCTCGCCCGGCTGCGCGACGGCGGGGAGAAGGAGGACGAGCGGCTCGCCCAGCTCACGAAGCAGGAGCGGCGGATCCTGGATTTGATCGGCGAAGGTATGACAAATCGTCAGATCGGCAACGAGTTGCACCTGGCCGAGAAGACGGTGAAGAACTACGTCTCGAGTCTGCTCGCCAAGATGGGCATGGAGCGGCGCACCCAGGCAGCCGCC
Source organism: Kitasatospora sp. NPDC057738 (assembly GCF_042798815.1). Classification (NCBI taxonomy): domain Bacteria; kingdom Bacillati; phylum Actinomycetota; class Actinomycetes; order Kitasatosporales; family Streptomycetaceae; genus Kitasatospora; species Kitasatospora sp. NPDC057738. The sequence goes on from NZ_JBHVJT010000002.1 coordinate 175,046, forward strand.
TTCGTGGCGCGGCACCAGGCCGACCACCAGTACTGACCGCACGACTGCACAGAACTGACGGCTTGTCAAGGGCCCCCGCAAGGGGGCCATAACCTCTGCACGTGACTTTCAGCCAGACCCTCGCCTGCGCCCCGGCCCGCCCCGACCTCTCCGCACCGCCGATGGGGACCCTCAGCCCACCCGTCCCGCTGGGCGCGCTCGCCGAGGTACTGGCCCGCTACCGGACAGGACGGCTGCTGACCGCCGAACCGGTCGCCGAGGGCCTGCTGAACCGGGGGTACCTGGTCACCACCGAGGCCGGTCCGTACTTCCTGAAGTGCTACGTCGACTCCGCCACCGCCAGCCGCCCGAAGATCGTCGCCCACCACCGCGCGATGGCCGCGCTGAACGCCCTCGGACTGCCCGTCGCACCCCCGCTGGCCTGCGCCGAACGGTCCGGCACGGTGGCCTCGTGGGGCGGCCGGCTGTTCGCGCTGTTCCCCTGGGTCGAGGGCCGGCACCGGCACGGCGGCGAGCTCGAACCGTCGCAGTGCGACGCGCTCGGCACGCTGCTCGGCCGGCTGCACGGCGCACTCGACGATGTCTGCGCCCCCCTCGAACAACCCGCCGGATACCGGAGCGCCGACGCCGTCGACAGCGCCGCCCTCGCCCACGACCTGCGGCGCCGCGCCCGCGAGCAGCACCCCGCCGGGGAGCTGGACGCCCTGGTGGTGGAACGGCTCACGGAACGGCTGGAACTGCTCGCCGAGCACGCCCACCGCCGCCCCGCCCCGGCTGCCGCGCCCCCCACCGGCTGGACCCACGGCGACTTCCACGGCCTCAACCTGCTGTACGACGACGGCCCGCGGGGCGGCCGGGTGACGGCCGTCCTGGACTGGGACAAGCTCGGCCCGCAGCCACGCGCCGAGGAGGCGGTCCGGGCCGCCACGCTGCTCTTCAACGACCGCTCGTCCGGCGTCCTCGACCTGGTCCGGGTCCGCCGCTACTCACAGGCCTACCGGGCCTCCGGCGCCGCCACCGCCGAGCACCTGGCCGCCGCCGTCCACCGGGTCTGGTGGGAGCGGCTGAACGACTTCTGGATGCTGCAGTGGCGCTACCAGCGGGCCGACCACCGGGCCGACCCGCTCTACCCCGCCTCCGCGGGGCAGCTGGCGTGGTGGTGCCAGGAGTACGAACAGGTCCTGGACGCCTTCGCCAACTGACCGCGTCCACCGGCCGGTCCGGCCGACCCGCGAGGTCGGCAGGACCGGTCGAGGCGGGTCAGCCGGTCTGCCGGTCGAGGCCCGTCGGTCGGTCGGCCGGTCAGCCGTTCCCGGGCTGCGCGGGCAGCGAGGGCGGCAACGTCACCGGCGGGTTCGTCTTGGTCGGCAGCGGGTTCGGCGGCGGCGTGTTGCCGCCCCCGCCGCCGGGCGTCGCGCCACCGGTCGTGGGCGCCGTCGAGGCGGGCGTCTGCGTGCGGCTCGCGGTCCCGGTCGGCGTCGGGGTCGGCGTGTGCTTGCCCCAGCCGGGCGACGGCGACATGTTGTTGCCGCTGTTCCCGGTGGTGTTCCCGGTGGTGTTGGGGTCGGTCGGCTGCTGCGGCTTCTTGCTGCCGGAGCCCGAGGTGGGCGGGGGCGTCAGGCCGCTCTGCACCGGCACGGGCGTGTCGCTGCTGGTGACCGCCGGGGGCTGCGTCGGGGACACCGTGGGGTCGATCCTGTCGTTGCCGCTGAGCGCGAAGGCGATGCCCGCACTGGCCGCGACCAGCACGGCGATCGCACCGGCCACCCAGGCCCACGGCCCGCGCCGCCGGCCGCCGCCGTCCTCCTCGCCCGCGCCGTCGCCGTACGGGCCGCCGGCCGCCGGATAGGGCGACGAGGGGGTGTGCGGGCCGCCCGTCGGGTACGGCAGCACGGAGGTCTGGTCGCCGGGGCCCACCGCGCCGAAGGCCGCGGTGGCCGCGGCCTGGTCCGGCCGGAGCACCTGGGTCGCGCCGGTGTCGCCCGCCGTCGCGCCCGCCCAGACGGCCCCGCCCGCGCCGTGCATCTCGCGCAGCGCGTGCTGCACGTGGGCTCGGAACTCGTCGGCGTCCTGGAAGCGGTCGTCCGGGTTCTTGGCGAGCGAGCGCAGCACCAGCGGGTCGAGCCCGGTCGGCACCCGGCCGTTGGCCTGCGAGGGCGGCAGCGGCGGGTCCTGGACGTGCTGGTAGACCACGGACAGCGGGGTGTCACCGGTGAACGGCGGGCGCAGCGTGAGCAGTTCGTAGAGCATGCAGCCGGCCGCGTACAGGTCCGAGCGGTGGTCGACCGGCTTGCCGAGCGCCTGCTCGGGCGAGAGGTACTGCGGGGTGCCCATGACCATGCCGGTCTGGGTCATCGTGGTCGCCCCGCCGGTGAGCGCCCGGGCGATGCCGAAGTCCATCACCTTGACCGCGCCGGCGTTGGTGATGCTCACGTTGGCGGGCTTGATGTCACGGTGGACGATGCCGTTGCGGTGGCTGTAGGCGAGCGCCTCCAGCACCCCGGCGATGATGATCAGCGCCTGGTCGACCGGCGGCGCCTCCTCGTCCGCCAGCAGCTCGCGGACGGTGCGGCCCTCGACCAGCTCCATCACGATGTACGGCGTGGACTCGTCCCCGACGTACTCCTCGCCGGTGTCGTAGACCGCGACGATCGAGTGGTGGTTGAGCGCGGCGACGGCGTGTGCCTCGCGGGTGAAGCGCAGCCGGGCGACGTCGTCCTGGGCCAGCTCGCCGCGCAGCAGCTTGACCGCGACGGTGCGGCCGAGCCGCACGTCCTCGGCGGCGAACACCTCGGCCATGCCGCCACGGCCGAGCCGGTAGGTCAGCCGGTAGCGGCCGTCGCCGACGGTGCTCAGCGGCACGGCGGTGCCGCGGCCCGGGGTCTGCGGACCGCCGAACGGCGGCAGCGCCGAGGTCTGGGCCTCGCTGCCGGGCTCGGGAATCCTCGGGGTCCCGCCGGTCCGGCCGACCGCTCGGACACCCGCGTCGTCGTCCGGCTGCTGCGTCTGTGCCATCGCTCCTCGCCCCGGGCGTTCGCTCGGATCGCGCTGCCCTGTCGCTTACGTATCCCCGAACGCTACCGCTTCCGGCGGACGGACGCGGCACCCCCGAACCGGCCGGAATCCGTCAGAGCAGGCCATTCCGGTCGGCGGGGAGGTCGACGACCAGCACGTTGGCGGGACGCTCCCCGTGGCTGTACTTGCCGCCGGTCTTCACGTCCGCCTTGTTGACCACGATGGCGATGATGATGCCCGCGAGCACCAGCACGCCGACGATGATCCCGATCACGACCACGGCCGTCGAGCAGCCGCCGCCGCTGGGCGCCTTGGGCTGCTGGTACGGCGGCATCGGCTGCGGCGGCGGGGTGTGCGCCTGCGGCGCGCCCTGCTGCAGGAACTGCGGGTGCGGGGTGTGCGGTGCCTGCGGACGCGGGGGCTGGAAGGCGGGCGGCGGGGTCTGGTACTGCTGCGGGAAGGGGTGCGGGGTCTGCGGCTGCGGCGTCGGGTACGCCGGCGGCGGGGTCCGGTACTGCTGCGGCCCGCCCTGCTGGAGGTACTGCGGCTGAGGCGTCTGCGGGTTGTGCGGCGCCTGCGGGGCCTGCGGGGCGGCGTGCACCGAGCGCGGACCCTCGTTGATCACCAGCGGGGTGCTGGCCTGCAGCCACTGCCCGTTGCCGCCGCCCTTGGCGGCCTCGATCAGCCGCTCCGCCTCGTCCCGCATCGCCGCCGCGCTCTGGAACCGGTGCGCCGGGTCCTTGCGCAGCGCCTGGGCGACGAAGGCGTCCACCTCGGGGGTGACCGAGCGGTTGAGGGTGGAGGGGGCCGGCGGCTCCTCCTGGACGTGCTTGTAGGCGATCGAGAACGCCGAGTCGCCGTCGAAGACCAGCTGCCCGGTGATCATCTCGAAGAGCATCACGCCGACCGAGTACAGGTCGGAGCGGGCGTCCACCGGCTTGCCGAGCGCCTGCTCGGGCGAGAGGTACTGCGGGGTGCCGACCACCATGCCGGTCTGGGTCATCGACGTGACGCCGGATTCCAGCGCACGGGCGATGCCGAAGTCCATGACCTTGACGTTGCCCTTGCGGTCGAACATGACGTTGCCGGGCTTGATGTCGCGGTGCACCAGGCCCATGTCGTGCGAGGCCTCCAGCGCGTTCAGCACGCCGATGGTGACCTTCAGGGCCTCCTCGGCCGGCATCGCGCCGTACTGGCCGATCGCCTCGTTGATCGCCTCGCGCAGACCCTTGCCGTCGATCAGCTGCATGACGATGTACGGCGTGCTGGAGCCGTCCGCGGCGACGTCCTCGCCGCTGTCGTACACCGTGACGATGTTGGGGTGCTCCAGCCGGGCCACGGCCTGGGCCTCGCGGCGGAACCGCTCCTTGAACGAGTCGTCCCGGCCCAGCTCGCTGTGCATGCTCTTCAGCGCGACCTGCCGGTCCAGCACGCGGTCGTGGGCGAGGTGCACGGAGGCCATGCCGCCCTCGCCCAGCAGCCGCTGCAGCACATAGCGGCCGTTGCCCAGCGAGAAGCCCTCGACCGCCGCGTTGCCGTGCTCGCTCATGGTCCTCTGCTCCCCCTCGGCGCGGGCGTGCTCGCCGCAGCCTGACGTTCGGTCTCGTCCGTGCGTGGTGGGCCCGGCCCGCTGGCCCGGCGGGCCCCTGTCGCGGCGGTTCCACCGGCCGGCGACAGGGGTCAGGGTATCGGCTCGCGCCGACGGTGATCGGCCCAGGGCCGGGGAGCGGTCCCGGGCCGCCGCCCCCCGGTCCCGGTGGCCGGGGCCGGGGCGGACCGTCGTGGTACGTCCGGTCCGGCGGCGGTCCGGGCGGACCGGCCGGTACCCGCCGGCGGGTACCCGCCGGTTGCGGCTACAGGTAGGGGCCGGAGCGGATGCCGCGGCCCGGGCCCGGCTCGTCCTCGTCCGACTCGCCACTGTTCAGACCGGGCGGCAGTGCCCGCCGCATCTGCTCCAGCTGGGCCCGCGCCGCCATCTGCTGCGCGAACAGGGCCGTCTGGATGCCGTGGAAGAGGCCCTCCAGCCAGCCGACCAGCTGGGCCTGGGCGATCCGCAGCTCGGCCTCGGTCGGGATGGTGTCGTCGGTGAACGGCAGCGACAGCCGTTCCAGTTCGGCGACCAGCTCCGGGGCCAGTCCCAGTTCGAGCTCCTTGATCGAGCTCGCGTGGATGTCCTTCAACCGGGCCCGGCTCGCCTCGTCGAGGGGCGCCGCCCGGACCTCCTCCAGCAGCTGCTTGATCATGCTGCCGATGCGCATGACCTTGGCGGGCTGCTCGACCATCTCGGTCACCGGGAGCTCGCGCGGCACGTCGCCCTCGTCGTCCCCGTCCCCGACCGTGCCGGCGAACCCCTGGCCCACGGGCAGCCCGTCCGGTCCGACGATCAGCACCTTCTGGCCGTCCTGCGACTGCCCGCCGGCGGCCCGGAAGGGCTCCTGCGACGGGCGCTCGTTCATCGGATTCGTCATGAACAACATTCTCTCTCACTGGGGTTGGTCGGGCGGAAGCCCCCGGTCGTCCCGCCGTCCTGCGCCACCCGTGACGAAGGTACGCCCCCGGCCGCCGCACGGGAATCCGTACGGATACTCAGTTCCCGCTCCCCGGCCGCCGCGCGCCCGCCGACGGTGCCCCGGACCGGACCGCACCGGCCCGCCGCCGCGCGCCCGCCGGAATCCCGGCCCCGCACCGGGCGCGCCGCCCCCGGGAACGCTCCGGTTCCGCCCCTCAGCCCCGGAGCCGCCCGCCCGGACGCGGTCCCCTAGCCGTGGCACCAGCGCCGCGGGCACCCGCGCCGCCGCACCCGGTCGCGGCACCGGCGCCTCAGCCCTTGCGCAGCCGCACGCCGACCAGTCCCAGGCCGCAGCCGATCAGCCCCAGACCGACGCCCAGCGGCAGCTGGGTGGTGGAGGCGTCCTGCCAGTGGACGGGGAAGATCGCGGGCACGGCGGCGACGGCCGCGACCGGCTGTCCGGCGGCAGTGGCGGCGTCCGCGGTGTCCACGGCGGCCGGGTCCGTGGCGGCGGCATCGCCGGGGGCCTCGCCCTCCGCCGCCTTCCCGTCGGTCTCCGGCGACTCGGCCCCGACGCCCTGCTCCGGGGCCTGCTCGGCGGCCCGGTCGGGGGCCTGCTCCGGATTCTGCTCCGGATTCTGTTCCGGGCCCTGCTCCGGAGCCTGCTCGACGGCCCGGTCGGCGGTCCGGTCCGGCGCCTGCTCCGGCGCCTGCTCCGGCGCTTGCTCGGGTGCCTGCTCGGGGGCCTGCTCCACGGCGGCGTCGGAGCGCTCGGGCAGCGAGGCCGGGTGGTGCCGGTGGGCCTGCGGGAGGTCGCCGTCCGGCTTCGGATGCGGGTGCGGCACCGGCCGCCGCCGCGGCGCGGCCACCGGCCCGGAGGTGTCCGGTTCCCCGCCCTGCCCGGCGCTCGCCCCCGCGTCCGGCGAGGGAGCCGCCTCCGGCGGGGACAGCACCGCGGACGAGGGCAGTGCCATCGCCGCCGAGGCGGCGGCCAGTGGGAGCGTGAGCCCCAGCACGGCCGCCGCGACCAGCCGCTGGACACGGCCCGGGGAGCGGCGGGAAGTACGACGGTGGTGCGGCGCGACGGGCAGCGGCCCGAGGGATGCGTGCGGTGATGCGGCCACGGTCGGAGTCCTTCCGACGGCCGACGGCGCCCGGGGGCGGGATCGGCGGCGGGACTGCTCCGGACCAGATTCGCACGCCCCCGGCGGTACGGCATTTCGGGCGATTTCACGCCCTGACCGGTGTCGCCGCGCCGCCGGGCCGCCCCCCTTCTCAGGCCCGCAGCACGACCTTCCCGACCTGCTCCCCGCGCTCCAGCACCCGGTGCGCCTCGGCCACGTCGGCCAGCGGCAGCACCCGGTCCACCACCGGCCGCACCACCCCGGACTCGACCAGCGGCCACACGTGCTCCCGCACCGCCGCCACGATCGCCGCCTTCTCCGCCAGCGGCCGCCCGCGCAGGTTGGTGGCGATCACCGCGCCGCGCTTGCGCAGCAGCGCGTTGAGGTCGAGCTCGCCCTTCACCCCGCCCTGGAGTCCGATGATCACCAGCCGCCCGTTGACCGCCAGCGCGTCCACGTTCCGCTGGAGGTACTTGGCGCCCATGATGTCCAGGATCACGTCCGCCCCGGCCCCGCCGGTGGCCTCCCGGAGCGCCTCGACGAAGTCCTGCTCGCGGTAGTCGATCAGGATGTCCGCGCCCAGCTCGGCGCAGCGCGCCAGCTTCTCCCGGCTGCCCGCCGTGACCGCGACCCGCGCGCCGACCGCCTTGGCCAGCTGGATCGCCATCGTGCCGATCCCGCTCGCGCCGCCGTGCAGCAGCACCGTCTCGCCGGGCCGCAGGTGCGCGGTGAGGAAGACGTTGGACCACACCGTGCAGGCGACCTCGGGCAGCGCCGCGGCCTGCTCGACGGACAGCCCCGCGGGCAGCGGCAGCAGCTGCCCGGTGGGCACCGCGACCAGCTGCGCGTAGCCGCCGCCGGACAGCAGGGCGCACACCTCGTCGCCGACCGCCCAGCCGGACACCCCGGGGCCGAGCGCGACGATCCGCCCGGCGCACTCCAGCCCCGGGTAGGGCGAGGCGCCGGGCGGCGGGTTGTAGAAGCCCTGCCGCTGGAGCAGGTCGGCGCGGTTGACGGCGGTGGCCGCCACTTCGACCAGGACCTCGCCCTCGGCGGGCACCGGGTCGGGCACCTCGGCCCACACCAGCGCCTCGGGACCTCCGGGTACGGGAATCGTCATCGCATGCATGCCCCGAACCTACTGCGGGGGCGGGGCGGTTGCGCGGTACGGCTCAGCCGGTCGGCAGGACCGTACTGGACTTGATGACGATCACCCGGTCGGTGAGCTGGAGCACGGCGGCCTCCGGCTCGGTGTAGTTGAGCACCCGTCGGCCCCGGACCACCGCGACCACCAGGTCCGCGCACTCGCGCGGGCTGTGCCCGGCCTCCGCCCGGGTGACCGGGCGCTCCACCACGTCCAGCCCGTTGCCGTACGTCAGCAGGTCCTCCATCACCGCCCCGGCGTGCGGACTGAGCATCGACATCCCGAGCAGCCGTCCGGCCGAGCTGGAGCTGGTGACCACGACGTCGGCCCCGCTCTGCCGCAGCAGCGGCGCGTTCTCGTCCTCCCGGACGGCGGCGACCACGGTGGCGGCCTTGTTCAGCTGCCGGGCCGTCAGCGTGATCAGCACGGCGGTGTCGTCCCGCTCCGGTGCGACCACCACCCGGGCGGCGGTGGGCAGCGCGGCGCGCACCAGGGTGTCGGTGCGGGTGGCGTCGCCGACCACCCCGACCAGGCCGTGCTGGGCGGCGTGGTCGATCACCTTGCGCTGCGGGTCGACGACGACGATCTCCTCCTTCTTCACCCCCTGTCCGAGCAGGGTGTCGACGGCGCTGCGGCCCTTCGTCCCGTAGCCGATGACGACGGTGTGCTCGCGCACGGTGGACCTCCAGCGGTTCAACCGCCATTGCAGGCGGGTCCGTTCGGTGAGCACCTCCAGGGTGGTGCCGACCAGGATGATCAGGAACACCACGCGCAGCGGGGTGATCACGAAGATGTTGGTGAGCCGGGCGCTGTCGCTGAACGGGGTGATGTCGCCGTACCCGGTGGTGGAGAGCGTCACCGTGGCGTAGTACGCCGCGTCCAGGAAGCTGAGCTCGCCCCCGGCGTTGTCGTTGTAGCCGGCCCGGTCCAGGTAGACGATGAACGAGGTGGCGACCAGGACGGCGAGCGCCAGCAGCAGCCGGAAGCCGACCTGCCGGACGGCGGGATCGGCCCGCCGGGCGGGCAGCACGATCCCGGCGTCCGCCCACGGCTCCGTCCCCGGGGCCAGGTTGCGTCGGAATCGGTTCACGGCACCTCCAGGAGTTCGACCGGCTCGCCCGCCGCCGCCCCGCCGGGCGGCACCACGGCCAGCGCCTCGGCCCGGGCGAGCCCGCGCAGCATCGCCGGTCCGTCGAAGGCCAGCGGCAGGACGCCCTCGGCGGTCCGCCGGACCGGGTGGAGCCGGGTGTCCGTCCGGTGCCCGGGCAGGGCCGCCGCGGCCGGGGCGAGGACGGGGGCGCCGACGGTCCGCCCGCTGCGGGCGTGCAGCAACGGCAGGACGAGGGTGACCGTCCCGGCGACGGCGGCCAGCGGGTTGCCGGGCAGGCCCACCAGGTGGCGTCCGCCGGGGAGTTCGGCCAGCAGCATGGGGTGGCCCGGCCGGACGGCGACGCCGTCCACCAGCAGCCGGGCGCCGACGTCGGCGAGCGCCCGGTGCAGGAAGTCGACCGGCCCGGCGGCCGTTCCGCCGGTGGTGACCACGAGGTCCGCGGTGGAGTGCCGCAGCGCGTCCCGGAGCAGCCCGAAGTCGTCCCGGACGTACCCCACTTCGGCCGGGTCGGCGCCGGCCGCCCGCAGCCAGGGCGGCAGCAGCGGCCCGAGCGCGTCCCGGACCAGCCCCGGACCGGGCACCCCGGCAGTGAGCAACTCGTCGCCCAGGACGAGCAGTTGGACCTCCGGGCGGCGGTGGACCGACAGCCGGTCGTGGCCGCAGGCGGCGGCCAGGCCGAGCACGGCCGGCCCTACCGGAGCGCCGGACGGCAGCAACTCCTCGCCCCGGCGGCACTCCTGGCCGCGCGGGCGGACGTCCTGGCCGGTGGTCAGCGGCTGCGGACCGCGGTCGTGCAGCAGCAAGCCGTCCGTCCGCCCGTGCTCACGGCGCAGTACGGCGGTGGCTCCGGGCGGGAGTTGGGCGCCGGTGGCGATCTCCACGGCGGTGCCGTCGGCCAGCGCGGCCGGTTCGGCCCGGCCGGCCAGCACCCGGCCGGCGACCCGCCACGGACCGGGGCCGGCGACCGCCCAGCCGTCCATCGCGGAGGTGTCGAAGGCGGGCAGGTCGGTCAGCGCGGAGAGCGGCTCGGCGAGGGTGCGGCCGAGCGCCTCGGCCAGTGGGGCCCGGACCCCGGGCAGCGGGCGCAGCCCGGCCCGGCGCGCGGTCTCCCGGGCCCGGGGCCAGCTCAGCACGCCGGGGCCGGTGGACGGTGCGGCCACGGTGGACTGTCCGACCGCGCTCACGACTCGTCCGGCCGCTCGGCGGCGACCCAGCGCTCGGCGAGCGCCTCGGTCCGCCGGGCCGCCTCGGCGACGGCCTGCGCCCCGCCGCCCTGCCGGGCGGCCGCGTAGCCGATCAGGAAGGCGGTCAGCGGTGCGGCCGGCCGGGCCACTCCGTGCGCGACCACCCGGGCCGTGTCGAGCAGACCACGGACGTCGACGTCCAGGTCGATGCCCAGGTCGGCCTTGACCTCGGCGATCCAGTCATCCAGCGTGCGCTCCATGCGCCCATGCTGCCCGATGGCCGGTTCGCCGAGGTGTTCGCCCCGGGTGCGGCGCGCGTCGTTTCGCTCACACGCCGGTGACGGTGCCGGTGAGGGTCACGTCCGGTCGCGCTCGCGGGCCTGCTCCAGGTCCTCCCAGGTGTCGCAGTCGTAGGCGACGTTGTCGGTGTCGGCCACCCGCAGCCGGGCCAGCCCGCCGACCAGGCGGCGCAGCGGCTGGTCGGCCGGATCGCCGAGCGCGGCCAGCGCGGCGCGCAGCGGGCCGGTGCGGTAGGCGGCGGCGAGCGGCTGGTCGCGGCCGCCCGCGTCGACCAGCACGGCGGCGTCCGCGGCCGCGCCGGCCCCGTCGAGGGCGGCGACCAGCCGCTCCACCGTCCGCCGGTCCAGGAAGGGCAGGTCCGCGGCGAGCAGCAGCACGGTGTCCGCGGTGACCAGGCCGAGCCCGGCGGCGACGGCGGCCACCGGCCCGCCGCCGGGCGGCCGCTCCCTGGTCCAGTGGACGCCGCCGAGCTCGGTCGGCCGGGCCGGGCCGACCACGACGGCGGTACGGGCGCCCGCGCAGGCGGCGAGGACCCGGTCCAGCAGGGTGGTCTCGCCCACGGTCAGCCCGGGTTTGTCGGCGCCGCCGAGGCGCCGGGCGGCCCCGCCCGCCGGAACGATCACGTCGTACGGCGTCATGCGGCCAGTATCCGCCCTACCGCGCCGCGGTCCCGTCGTCCTCCGGCCGCTCGGGCCGCTCTTGCGCGTCCTGCGCCTCCTGCGCCTCCTGCGCGTCCGCGCCGGGCGCGGCCCCGGCCGCGCGGGCGGTGTTGGCCGCCGCGCCCAGCTCCAGGATGGACGGCAGGGTCAGCTCCCCGTACCGCTCGTTCATCGCCGTGACCAGCGCCTCCGGGTCGTCCGGGTGCTCGGCCAGCAGCCGGTCGAAGTCCTGGAGGTACTCGCCGGTGAAGGCCAGCACCCGGGCGGCGTCGTCGCCCTGGCCCGGGGCGCGGTGGCCGGCGATCACCCGGTCCGCGCCGAGGTCGGCGATCCGGCCGAGGTTGTGCCCCCAGGTGGTGCGCTGGGCCGGGGTGGTGTCGGCGGTCCAGACGTGGGTGCCGTTGTGGACGAAGTCCCCGGCGATCACGGTGCGGACGCTCGGCACGTGGACGACCGTGGAGTCCCCGCAGTCGGCCTGGCCGAGCAGCAGCACGGGGATCACCTGGCGGTCCAGCATCAGCGGCTGCGGCAGCAGCGGGGCGGGGATCAGCGGGTGGTCCGGGATGTCGTCGCCGTACACCGGCTTCCACTGCGCGACCTTCGCGGCGACGGTGCGCCGGATGCCCTCGACCACGGCCGGGGCGGCCAGCAGCTGCGCGTCGGGGAAGAGCCGCAGCACCTCCTCGGCGCCGAAGTAGTGGTCCGGGTGCTGGTGGGTGACCACCACGGCGAGCAGCCGTCTGCCCTTGCCGGCGACCCACTCGGCCAGCTCGCGCCCGGCGCTGCGGGTCAGCTGGGCGTCCACCAGGATCGCGGTCCGCTCGCCGAGGATCAGGGTGGAGGTGGCGAAGAAGGCCGACTCGGGGCCGGTGAAGACGGCGACCTCCAGCGGCCGGGCCGGCTGTCCGGCCTCCGGCGGCTCGGCGCCCGCGGCCGGCCCGGCGGGCCCGCCGGAGCGGTCCGGCCCGGCCTGGGCACGCTCCGCGCCGGCGCTCTCCTCGGACGGGGACGTCGTCACGGGCTGCTCCCTCTGGTCGGCGGTCGGATGTCCTGCGCCCTACAGCATGGGAGCACCGGCGGCCGAATGCGCGGAAGGCGCGCCCGGCGGGGCGCGCCTCCGCTCCACGTCACACCGCGCTCCGGGCGGCCGGTCCCTCGGCCCGGCGGGCGGCCCGCTCCGGCTCGGCCCTCACCTGCCCGCGCGGCGCGAAGACGGCGGCCCGCTCGGCGGCGAGGTCCCGGTGGATCACATGCGGAAGGGCCCGTCCACCGGTTCCGGCGGACGGGCCCTTCGGCCACGGCGAGGGCTGTTCGGTCGGTCAGCGCCGGGCGCCGCGCAGCCGGGCCAGCCGGTCGGTGACGCCCCAGGTGGTCACCCGCCACAGCGCCTCGACCACGATGCTGCGGCTCATCTTGGACGCGCCGAGCTCGCGCTCGACGAAGGTGATCGGCACCTCGGCGACCTTGAACCCGGCCTTCACGGTGCGCCAGGCCAGGTCGACCTGGAAGCAGTACCCGGCCGAGGCGACCTCGTCCATGCCCAGGCCCAGCAGGGTCTCCTTGCGGAACGCCCGGTAGCCGCCGGTGACGTCCCGGATCGGCACGCCCAGCATCAGCCGCGAGTAGGTCGAGCCGCCGCGCGAGAGCAGCAGCCGCGACTTCGGCCAGTTCACCACCCGGCCGCCCGGCACCCAGCGCGAGCCCAGCACCAGGTCGGCGCCGCGCAGCGCGCCCAGCAGCCGGTCCAGCTCCTCGGGCTGGTGCGAGCCGTCCGCGTCCATCTCGACCAGGACGTCGTAGCCGTTGTCGATGCCCCAGCGGAAGCCCGCGAGGTAGGCGGCGCCCAGGCCCTCCTTGCCCTTGCGGTGCATGACGTGGACGTGCTCGTCCTCGACGGCCAGCTTGTCGGCCAGTTCGCCGGTGCCGTCGGGGCTGTTGTCGTCGGCGACCAGCACGTGCGCCTCGGGCACGGCGGCACGGACCCGGCCGACGATCCGCTCGACGTTCTCCGCCTCGTTGTAGGTCGGGATGATCACCAGGACCTTGCCGAGATCAGCAAAACTCTGCTGGTTCACGGTCACGTACAAACCTCTCGGCCGATGGCGGGGGTCTCGGAACACCGGCGCCCGCACTCTGGAACGCGGCTCCGCCGGCAACCCGCCGGGGAGGACCCGGTGGCGAACTGCGCGCAGGGCGGAGGCTACTGCGTCCTGGCATCCTACTACCGCGCCGGGAACCACCCGCCCGACCGTGGCACTCCCACCCGACGCCCGCCGTTTCCCGTTGGGTGACACCGGTCGGCTAGGGTCGTTTCCCTTGCCCGTGCCCGGACCGCCCGCACCGCCGGGACCATCCCGGCGATCCGGACTCGGGACATCCGGGGCCGCCCAGACAGCGAAGGAGTAGGACCGCGCGCATGGACAGGCTCGTCAACACCGTCCGCCCGTACGCCTGGGGGTCGCTCACCGCCCTGCCCGAGCTGCTCGGGCAGCGGCCGACCGGTGAACCGCAGGCCGAGCTGTGGATGGGCGCCCACCCCGGGGCGCCGTCGCGCGCCGACCGCGGCGAGGGCCCGCGCCGGCTGGACGAGCTGATCGCCGCCGACCCCGAGGGCGAACTGGGCGCCGCGAGCGTCGCCAGGTTCGGCCCGGCCCTGCCGTTCCTCTTCAAGGTCCTGGCCGCGGGCATCCCGCTGTCCATCCAGGCCCACCCCACCCTCGACCAGGCCCGGGCCGGCTTCGCCGCCGAGAACGCCCTCGGGATCCCCCTGGACGCCCCCGAGCGCAACTACCGGGACGCCAACCACAAGCCCGAGATGGTCTGCGCGCTGGGCGACTTCGAGGGCCTGTGCGGCTTCCGCCGGCCCGCCGGGGCGGCCCGGCTGCTGACCGGACTCGCGGTGCCCGGGCTCGCCCCCGTGATCGAGCGGCTGGCCGCCGGTGGGGGCACCTCCCGGCCGAAGGCCGGGGGAGAGTCCGAGGCGCTGCGCGGCGCCCTGACCGCCGCCCTCTCGCTGGACGGGGAGACCGTCCGGCGGACCGTCGAGGTGCTGGCGCTGACCGACCCCGACGGGGAGTACGCCCCGTACGCCCGGATCGCCGAGGACTTCCCGGACGACCGCGGCGTGATCGCCGGCATGCTGCTCAACCACGTCCGGCTGCGGGCCGGCCAGGCGCTCTACCTGGGCGCCGGCGTGCCGCACGCCTACCTGTCCGGCGTCTGCGTGGAGCTCCAGGCCAACTCCGACAACGTGCTGCGGGCCGGCCTCACCCCGAAGCACATCGACGTGCCGGAGCTGCTGAAGGTCGTGGTCTTCGAGGCCGGCGCCCCCGAGGTGCTGGAACCGGCCCCGGTCCCGGGCACCCCGGGCGAGGAGCTCTACCCCGTCCCGATCGACGAGTTCCGGCTCTCCCGCTTCGTCCTGGACGGCACGGAGCGCGGGATCGACGGCCGCACCCCGCAGATCCTGTTCTGCACCGAGGGCGCCACCCGCCTGACCGCCGCCGACGGCACCGTCCTGGACCTGGCCCGCGGCCAGTGCGCCTTCCTCCCCGCCACCGGCACCCCGACCCGCCTCCGCGGCACCGGCAGCACGCTGTTCCGCGCCACCGTCACCGTCTGACCGGGCCCCCGCGCGCTCCGGGCTCAGTCCCGGGTCATGTCGACGAAGCGCGAGTAGTGGCCCTGGAAGGCCACCGTGATGGTCGCGGTCGGACCGTTTCGGTGCTTGGCGACGATCAGGTCGGCCTCGCCCGCGCGGGGGGACTCCTTCTCGTAGGCGTCCTCGCGGTGCAGCAGGATGACCATGTCGGCGTCCTGCTCGATCGAGCCGGACTCGCGGAGGTCGGAGACCATCGGCCGCTTGTCGGTGCGCTGCTCGGGACCACGGTTCAGCTGGGACAGCGCGATGACCGGGACTTCCAGCTCCTTGGCCAGCAGCTTGAGGTTACGGGACATGTCCGAGACCTCCTGCTGACGGTTCTCGGCCCGCCGGGAGCCGCCGGACTGCATCAGCTGGAGGTAGTCGATGACGACCAGCTTGATGTCGTTGCGCTGCTTCAGCCGACGGCACTTGGCCCGGATCTCCATCATCGACAGGTTCGGCGAGTCGTCGATGAACAGCGGCGCCTCGCTGACGTCGGGCATCCGGCGGGCCACCCGCGTCCAGTCGTCGTCCGTCATGTTCCCGGAGCGCATGTGGTGCAGCGCCACCCTCGCCTCGGCGGAGAGCAGGCGCATGGCGATCTCGTTGCGGCCCATTTCGAGCGAGAAGATGACGCTCGGCAGCTTGTGCTGGATCGAGCAGGCCCGCGCGAAGTCCAGCGCGAGGGTGGACTTGCCCATCGCGGGACGGGCCGCGATGACGATCATCTGGCCCGGGTGCAGCCCGTTGGTGAGCTGGTCGAAGTCGGCGAAGCCGGTCGGCACGCCGGACATCTGGCCCTGCCGGGAGCCGATCGCCTCGATCTCGTCGAGGGCGCCCTCCATGATGTCGGCGAGCGGCGCGTAGTCCTCGCTGGTGCGCTGCTCGGTGACGGCGTAGATCTCCGCCTGGGCGGCGTTGACGATCTCGTCCACGTCGCCCTCGGCCGCGTAGCCCATGCCGGCGATCCGGGTGCCCGCCTCGACCAGCCGGCGCAGCACCGCGCGCTCGTGCACGATCTGGGCGTAGTACTCGGCGTTGGCCGCGGTCGGGACGGAGTTGACCAGGGTGTGCAGGTACGAGGCGCCGCCGACCCGCTGGAGCTCGCCGCGCTTGGTCAGCTCGCCGGCCACGGTGATCGGGTCGGCCGGCTCGCCGCGGGCGTAGAGGTCGAGGATCGCGCCGTGCACCATCTCGTGCGCGGGCCGGTAGTAGTCGGCCGGCTTGAGCACCTCGACCACGTCGGCGATGGCGTCCTTGGAGAGCAGCATGCCGCCCAGGACGGACTGCTCGGCGGCCAGGTCCTGCGGCGGGACGCGCTCGAAACCGTCCGCCCCACCGCCGCCGCCGCCGCCGTCGCCGTCGCCCTCGTCCCGGCGCTGCCGGCCGCCCTCCGACCGGCCGCCCTTGCCGCCCTTCTGGAAGCCGCCCTTCTGGAAGCCGTCGCGGCCACCGCCCTGACGTCCCTCGCCGCGGCCGCGCGAGACCGGCAGCCGGTCCCCCGGGCCGTCCGGGAAGGGCGCGTCGTCGAAGGCGCCGGCCGGGAAGGGGTCCTCGGCGGTCTGCCAGTCCTCCTCCGGCGGCGGGGCGTCGTGGTCGTCGTACTGGGGGCCGGTCACGCGTGTTCCCCGATCAGCGAGTGGTGCGAAGTTGGAGCGGGCTTGCCGGTGGCTGGGTGGAGCGGATCCGCTCCTCTTTGTACGCCACGGCTCCGACAAATCGGACGCCGGTGCGGCGGGAGTGTCGGGCGGAGGGCCCACGCTAAGGCGCCGGACGCCGTTGCGCCAAGGCGGTTATCCACAGGGGGTGTGGATGACCGGCCCTCTCCTGTGGAGAACTGCCGCAAAGCTGTGGACACCCCTGTGGACGCTCCTGTGGATAACCGGACCATCGATCCACCGTCAACCTGTTGACCTGGGATTACCTCGTTCCGGGCCTGTGCATGAGAAATTCTTCACACACCTCCGAACGGCTGTGGGCACAGAGCGGGCGAACCGCACCGCTCAAGATTTCGAGTAATGGTCACATAGCACTTACATCCATTACCTGTGGATGAGTAGCCTGGAGCCCATGACCGCCTCGCCCACGACCCCGGCCCCGGCCCCCTCGCGACGCCGGCACGACCGGGAGATCCTCGCCCTGGCCGTCCCGGCCTTCGGCGCGCTCGTCGCCGAACCGCTCTTCCTGATGGCCGACTCGGCGATCGTCGGCCACCTCGGCACCCCCCAGCTGGCCGGGGTGGGCGTCGCCTCCGCCGCGCTCTCCACCGCGACCGGCGTGTTCGTCTTCCTCGCCTACGCCACCACCGCGGCGGTCGCCCGCCGGATCGGCGCCGGAGACCGCCGGGGCGCCGTGCAGCAGGGCATCGACGGCATCTGGCTCGCCCTGGGCCTGGCCGTCCCGGTCGTGCTCCTCACCCTGCTGCTGGCCCCCTGGGCGGCCGACGTGCTGGGCGCCTCGGCGACCGCCGCGCCGCACGCGGTGACGTACCTGCGGATCAGTTCCCTGGGCATCCCGGCGATGCTCATGGTGCTGGCCGCCACCGGTGTGCTGCGCGGCCTCCAGGACACCCGCACACCGCTGGTGGTGGCCGTCGCGGGCTTCGCCGCCAACATCGGCCTGAACGTCGGCCTGGTGTACGGCGCCGGGCTCGGGGTGGCCGGGTCGGCCTGGGGCACCGTGCTCGCCCAGACCGGGATGGCCGCCGCCTACCTGGTCGTGGTGGTCCGCGGCGCCCGCCGGGAAGGGGCCTCGCTGCGGCCGGACACGGCGGGCATCCGGGCCAGTGCCAGGGCCGGCGGCCCGCTGCTGGTCCGGACGATCAGCCTGCGCGCGGTGCTGATGACCGCCACCGCGGTGGCCGCCCGGCTCGGCGACGACCAGGTGGCCGCCCACCAGATCACCATGACGCTGTTCAACTTCCTGGCCTTCGCGCTGGACGCCATCGCGATCGCCGGCCAGGCCATCATCGGCCGCTACCTCGGCGCCTCGGACGCCCCCGGCGCCCGGGCCGCCACCCGGCGGATGGTCGAGTGGGGCATCGTCTCCGGGCTGGTGCTCGGCCTGCTGGTGGTCCTTGCCCGCCCGCTGTACGTCCCGCTGTTCACGCCCGATCCGGCCGTCCGGGCCCAGCTGGACACCGCCCTGCTGCTGCTCGCGCTCACCCAGCCGGTGGCCGGCCTGGTCTTCGTGCTGGACGGCGTGCTGATGGGCGCCGGGGACGGGCCGTACCTCGCGTGGGCGGGGCTCGCGACCCTGGCGGTGTTCGTCCCGGTGGCGCTGGCGGTCCCGGCCACCGGCACCGGACTGGCCGGGCTCTGGTGGGCGATGAACCTGTTCATGCTGCTGCGGGCCGGCTTCCTGGCCTGGCGCGCCCGCGGCGGCAAGTGGCTGGTCACCGGGGCGGTGCGCGGCTGAAACGCCTCCGGACGGGACTCCCTCGGGGGTCCCGTCCGGAAATGACCGAGGGCCGGACTCCCGGAGGAGTCCGGCCCTCGGGCCTTGGCTACGGAGCTCAGGCAGCCACGACGGCGACGTCGAGGTTGGCCACGACGTCCGAGTGCAGCTTGACCGAGACCTTGTGGGAGCCCACGGTCTTGATCGGCGAGCCGATCGCGACGGCGCGCTTGTCCACGGCCGGGCCGCCGGCGGCCTTGATGGCCTCGACGACGTCGGACTGGGTCACCGAGCCGAACAGACGGCCGGCCTCGCCCGAGCGGACGGCCAGCTTGACCTGGACGCCCTCGAGCTGACCCTTGACCTCGTTGGCGGCCTCGAGGGTCTGGATGGCGTGGATCTTCCGGGCGCGACGGATGGCGTCGACGTCCTTCTGACCACCCTTGGTCCAGCGGATGGCGAAGCCACGCGGGACCAGGTAGTTGCGGGCGTAGCCGTCCTTGACCTCGACGACCTCGCCGGCGGAGCCGAGACCCGGCACCTCGTGCGTGAGGATGATCTTCATTACTTGGTCACCCTCTCTTAGCGCGCGGTGCTGGTGTAGGGCAGCAGCGCCATCTCACGGCTGTTCTTCACGGCCGTGGCGACGTCACGCTGGTGCTGGGTGCAGTTGCCGGTCACCCGACGGGCACGGATCTTGCCGCGGTCGGAGATGTACTTCCGCAGCAGGTTCGTGTCCTTGTAGTCAACGTAGTTGACCTTGTCCTTGCAGAAGACGCAAACCTTCTTCTTCGGCTTGCGAGCAGGCGGCTTCGCCATTGTGTGCTCCATTTGGGGTTCACGGCCCGGCGGGCGTCCGAGGACGCCGGCCGCCGGGCCGCACGAAATCTGTCAGCTCTTAGAACGGGGGCTCTTCCGAGAAACCGCTACCACCGGACGGGGCACCCCAGCCGCCGCCCTGGTTTCCACCGGACGGGGCGCTGGAGGCCCAGGGGTCGTCGGAGGGACCGGACTGGCCGCCACCGGAGTTTCCACCCCAGTTGCCGCCGCCCTGCTGGCCGCCACCGCCGCCGCCCCAGTTGCCGCCGCCCTGCTGGCCGCCGCCCTGCTGGCCGCCGAAGCCGCCACCGGGGCCGCCGGACCGGTTGGCCCGGGTGACCTTGGCGGTCGCCGAACGCAGGCTCGGACCGACCTCGTCGACCTCGACCTCGAAGACCGTCCGCTTCTCGCCTTCCTTGGTCTCGTAAGACCGCTGGCGCAGTCGGCCCTGCACGATGACGCGCATGCCGCGCTGCAGCGACTCGGCCACGTTCTCCGCCGGCTGCCGCCAGACGTTGCACGTGAGGAAGAGGCTCTCGCCGTCCTTCCACTCGTTCGTCTGACGGTCGAAGGTGCGGGGGGTGGACGCGATGCGGAACTTCGCGACCGCCGCACCCGACGGGGTGAAGCGCAGCTCGGGGTCGTCGACGAGATTGCCGACGAGGGTGATGACGGTCTCGCCTGCCATGGTGGTGATGACCTCTCGGGAAGATGTCCGTTCGCCGCTGTTTCACGTGAAACAGCGGACGCGAGCTACCCGAGACCCGAAGGCCTCAGAGGTGGCTCAGTGGGTGTCCGGGCGCAGGACCTTGGTCCGCAGAACCGACTCGCTCAGGCCCAGCTGGCGGTCGAGCTCCTTGACGACCTCAGGCGTGGCCTTGAGGTCGATGACCGAGTAGATGCCCTCGGACTGCTTGTTGATCTCGTAAGCCAGACGGCGGCGACCCCAGGTGTCGACCTTCTCCACCTTGCCACCCGCGTTGCGGACGACGGCGAGGAAGCTCTCGATCAGGGGGGAGACAGCGCGCTCCTCGACCGAGGGGTCGAGGATGACCATCAGCTCGTAGTGACGCATGAGTAACCCACCTCCTTTGGACTCAGCGGCCACGGTCTCTCCGTGGCAGGAGGGTTGTGCGTAGCGTCGGCACCGGAGCAGTGACGACTCCGGCCCACCGTAGCGGCCGGGTCGGACAGTCGGCCCCCTGCTCCACCCGAAAGTGGTCGTCGCCCGGAAGCGGACGCAAAGGGGGCACAACTACACCAGTGCAGACGGCACAGCCTACCTGCACCCGGACGGCCGAACAAAACGCATAGGGGTTGTGAGAGCGACCCAAGCACCGCAATCTGGACGGAACGGGATTCCTGCCCGTTCGTCTCCACGCCAGGAGGTGGGACCCATGGCCCAGTCCGTCCACCGCATGCCCGCCCTCACGCTGAACACCGACGGCCACCCGCACCCCCGCGAGAACACCCTGGTGGGCGTCACCGCCCTGCTGGGCGTGATCGCGTTCACCACCTCGTTCTTCCACAACCTGCACCTGCTGACCTCGTGGACCGGCCTGTTCGGCATCGTCACGGGCCTGTGGGGCATGTTCGTCTCGGTCACCACCGCCGAGCGCTTCGTCCTGATGGTCTCGCTCGGCGCCGCCGCGCTCGGCTTCTACCTCGGCATCGCCCGGGGCGGTCTCTGGGGCTGACCCCTCCCCCTCCCCCGCGCCCGCCCCGCGCCACCGCCACCGCCACTGGGACCGAGCCCACAGGGCCCGCCCGGAACCCTCGCCGCCCCCGTCGCGTATCTGCAGAGGAGACAGGTACCCGGCGGGGGCGCCGTCGTGCCCACCACGACGGGTGCCCGAGCCCCGGACGATAGGGTCAGCCCGAGAACTGGGGCCACCGCAGCCCGACCGACGAGGAGCACCGAGCAATGAGCCTGCGCCTGAGGACGATCACCCGCGAGGAGCACCTCGCCTTCATCAGGAGCCGCGCCTCGGCCAGCCACATGCAGGTGCCGTCGTGGGGTGACGTGAAGGCCGAGTGGCGGTCCGAGTCGATCGGCTGGTTCGACGAGGCCAACCAGCTCGTCGGCGCCGGCCTGGTCCTGTACCGCCAGCTGCCCAAGCTCAAGCGCTACCTCGCCTACCTGCCCGAGGGCCCGGTCATCGACTGGTTCGACCGCGACCTCGACCGCTGGCTCTCCCCGATGCTGGCGCACCTCAAGTCGCAGGGCGCGTTCTCGGTGAAGATGGGCCCGCCGATCGTCATCCGCCGCTGGAACGCCCCCACCATCAAGGAGGCCATCGCCGCCAAGCAGGCCAAGCGCCTGCGCGACGTCGAGGCCGACTGGTACGAGGCCCGCGCCTTCGAGGTGGCCGACCGGCTGCGCAAGGCCGGCTGGCTCCAGGGCGAGGACGGCGGCGCGGGCTTCGGCGACGTCCAGCCCCGCTACGTCTTCCAGGTGCCGCTGGCCAACCGCTCGCTGGACGACATCCACAAGAACTTCAACCAGCTCTGGCGCCGCAACATCAAGAAGGCCGAGAAGAGCGGCGTCGAGGTCGTCCAGGGCGGCTACGACGACCTGCCGATCTTCCACCAGCTCTACCTGGTCACCGCCGAGCGCGACAAGTTCACCCCGCGCCCGCTGGCCTACTTCCAGCGGATGTGGAAGGCCCTCGTGGCCGAGGACCCGAACCGCATGCGGCTCTACATCGCCTACCACCAGGGCGAGCCGCTGGCCGCCACCACGATGCTCGTGGTCGGCGAGCACGTCTGGTACTCCTACGGCGCCTCGGCCAACCACAAGCGCGAGGTCAAGCCGTCCAACGCCATCCAGTGGCGGATGATGCGCGACTCCTACGCCCTCGGCGGCGGGGTGTACGACCTGCGCGGCATCAGTGACACCCTGGACGAGGACGACCACCTGTTCGGTCTGATCCAGTTCAAGGTCGGCACCGGCGGCCAGGCGGCCGAGTACCTCGGCGAGTGGGACTTCCCGCTCAACAAGCTGCTGCACAAGGCCCTCGACCTCTACATGTCCCGCCGCTGAGGAGGCTGCCCCGATGACGCTGTCGCTCTACCTCGACACCGAACGCTGGCGCACCCACCAGCGCTCCGTCCTCGCCGAGTTCCCCGGCCTGGTGCCGGTCGCCAAGGGGAACGGCTACGGCCTGGGCAACCACCGGCTGGCCGAGGAGGCGACGCTGCTGGGCACCGGGGTGCTCGCCGTCGGTACCGCGTACGAGGCGGCCGACGCCGCCGAGTGGTACGGCGGTGAGCTGCTGGTGCTCACCCCGTACCGGGTCGGCGAGGAGGCGCTGCCGCTGCCGCACGCCCGGGTGATCCGGACGGTGGCCAGCGTGGACGCGCTGCGCGCGCTGCACGGCGCCCGGGTGGTGCTGGAGTGCATGACCACCATGCGCCGGCACGGCGTGAGCGCGGACGACCTGCGCACCGTCGCCGCCGAGCTGGAGGGCGTGAGCTTCGAGGGCCTGGCGCTGCACCTGCCGATGGACCGGCCGGACGGCTCCAGCCCCGTCGAGGAGGTCGCGTACTGGGTGGACACCGCCCGGGCGGCCGGCATCCCGGTGCACACCGTGTTCGTCAGCCACCTCGGCGCGGCCGGGCTGGACCAGCTGGCCCAGCGCTACCCGCAGACGGTCTTCCGGGCCCGGATCGGCACCCGGCTCTGGCTGGGCGACCACGCCGCGCTGGAGGTCCGGGCCACCGTCCTGGACGTCACCCAGCTGCGCAAGGGCGACCGCTACGGCTACCGCCAGCACCCGGCGCCCTCCGACGGCCACATCCTGGTGGTCGCCGGCGGCACCGCGCACGGCATCGGCCTGGAGGCGCCCAAGTACGTCCAGAGCATGGGGGCGCGGGCCAAGGGCATCGCCCGGGCCGGCCTGGCGACGGTCAACAAGACCAAGTCGCCGTTCCACTGGGCCGGCAAGCAGCTGTGGTTCGCCGAGCCGCCGCACATGCAGGTCTCGCTGCTGTTCCTGGACGGGGAGACCACGCCCCCCGCGATCGGCGAGGAGCTCGGTCTCCAGGTCCGGCACACCACCACGCACTTCGACCGCGTGGTGGACCGCTGAGCTACGGCTTCTCGGCCGGCTCCGGCAGTTCGGGCTCGTCGAGCCACTGCCCGGGGCCGGCCGGCGCGTACGCGGCGTAGCTCTCCTCCTCGCGCAGCCGACGGGCGGTGCCCAGCACGGACACGTCCGGGGCGTGGTCCAGCACCCCGCCGGAGGGGTCGTCGCTGCCGTCCCAGCGGACCGGGTCGTGGTCCGGGTGGAGGACGTCGCGGACCACCATGGCGACCAGGTAGAGCGTGCCCAGCAGGTGCAGTCCGATCGCGAAGTGGTACCAGCCCTCGCTGATCCCGTGCTGCTTGGAGCCGGTGACCAGGCCCAGGTGGGACCAGATGCCCAGGGTGTAGAGCACCTCGCAGGCCTGCCAGATCAGGAAGTCCCGCCAGCGCGGCCGGGCCAGCACCGCGAGCGGCAGCAGCCAGAGCGCGTACTGCGGCGAGTACACCTTGTTGACCAGCACGAACAGCGCGACCACCAGGAAGGCCAGCTGGGCGAAGCGCGGCCGGCGCGCGGCCGAGAAGCCGAGCCACGCTATGGCCAGGCAGCCCAGCACCATCAGCACGCCGATGTAGACGTCGAGGTCGGCCAGCCCGGCGCCGCGGCGCTGCATCAGGATCAGCCAGAACGAGCCGTAGTCCTCGCCGCGGTGCTTGCTGAACACGTAGAAGGTCGACCAGCCCCGCCAGTTGGCCAGCATGATCGGCAGGTTGACCACCAGCCAGGCCCCGACCGCGCCGCCCAGCATCACCCGGAACTCGCGCCACTTGCCGGCCCGCCAGCAGAGCACCAGCAGCGGGCCGATCAGCAGCAGCGGATAGAGCTTGGCCGCGGTGGCCAGACCGATGAAGACACCGGCCCAGCCCGGCCGGGCACCGGCCCACCAGGCCATCGCCACGGCGGCCAGGGCGACCGCGAGCAGGTCCCAGTTGACGGTGCCGTTGAGCAGCAGGACCGGGGCGAGCGCGAACAGCAGCGCGTCCCACGGGCGGCGCCGGTGGGTGCGCGAGAGCGCCACCGCGGCGACCACGGCGCAGGCCATCAGCAGCCCGGCGTTGATCGCCCAGAACCACTGCTCCTGGCTCTGCTGGTCGCCGCCGCCGGGCGTCAGCCAGGCCGCGACCTGCATGAACAGGCCGGTCAGCACCGGGTACTCCAGGTACTGGAGGTCCCCCGAGGAGCCCGGGATGCGGTCCACGTACGGGTGCAGCCCGGCCGCGAAGCCGCGTCCGGAGAACAGGTGCGGGATGTCGCTGTAGCAGGCGTGGATGTACTGCGGCGAGCCCGGCTGGAACCAGGCCTGCTCGTAGCAGGGCAGCTTCTGCACCATGCCGAGCACCGACACCACGATCACCGCGAGCGCCAGGAAGCGCGCCGGGATCCACCAGGAGACGCCGAGCAGCGCCCGGCGGCCCGGCGGCCCGCCGAACACCTCGCTGCCGGCCGCCGCCACCGGGTCCTCGTCGGCCGGGACGACCACGGTGTTGACCGGTGGCGCGGCCGTGGCGACGGCTGCCGGGAGGGGCCCTGCGGCGGCGCCGGACCCGACCGGGCCGGCGGTTTCGTCACGATCGCTCGACGTCATGCCGGACATCCTGCCGCACCGATCCCGTCGGGACGAGGAGGCCCCCGCAACGGTCCGCGCCCCCGTACGGCGGGCGGGCCGCCGGTCGCGACGCGACGGCCGGCCCGGAAACGGCGGTGATCCGGACGAAAACGGCGGTGGCGGCCCTCCGAGGAGGACCGCCACCGCCGTTCGGGGTCGAGCCGGGACCGGGCTACTGCCCGGCTGCCGCGCCCTGTTGGCCGCCGCCGGTGCTGCTCGGCGTCGGCCTGCCGCCACCGCCCGGCTTTCCGCCGCCGCCCGGCGACGAGCTGTCCGTCGGTCCCGGGGGCTGCGTCTGGCAGCCGACGAACGGCAGACAGCTGTTGCCCGGGTGCGGGTTCTTGGTGCTGGACGGGCTGGGCTGGTCGCCGGGGCAGTCCACGCCGGGCACGCAGGTCTGGGTGGGCTGCGGCTGCACCGGCGGCTGCGGCGCCTGCGACTGGGGCTGCGCCGGGGCCGTCGGGGTGTCGGCCGTGGTCGGGGTGGCCGTCGCGGAGGCCGTGGACGGCGCACCGGAGGAGTCGACCTCGGTGCCGACCGGCTGCGGGGTCGGGAAGTCCATCTTCTTCTCGTTGGCCAGTGCGGCCCTCATGTACCGGGTGAAGACGTCGGTCGGGATGTCACCACCGTGGATGGACTCCTTGCCGCCGGTCCCGTTGAGCGACTGCCGCTCGTGCTTGGTCGGGTCCTCGCGCCACATCGCGACGCTGGTCACCAGCTGCGGGGTGTAGCCGACCCACCAGGCCGACTTGTTCTGGTCGGTGGTACCGGTCTTGCCGGCCACCGGGCGGCCCAGGTCCTTCGTCTTCTTTCCGGTACCGTTCACGGCCACGTTCACCAGCACGTCGGTGACGTTGTCGGCGACGGCCGGCTCCAGCGCGACCTTGGGCTCCTTCTTGCCGAAGCCCGGGCGCTCCACGCCGCTCACCTCGACCTTGGTGACCGAGTACGGCTCGGCCTCCTTGCCGCTGGCCGCCAGGGTGCCGTAGGCGGTGGCCATCCGGATCGGGCTGATGGTGGAGGTGCCGAGCGGGAAGGTCGCCGTCTTCGGGTCGGCGAGGCTCTCCTTCTTGACGCCCATCTGCACCGCGATGTCGGCCACGTTCTGGCCGCCGACGTCCTGGTTGAGCTGGACGAAGGGCACGTTGTACGAGTACTGCATGGCCTGCCGCAGCGAGACGTAGCCGCGCTTGCCGGAGTCCTCGTTCTTCTGCCGGTACGGCTTGCCGTCGTCGCCGATCACCAGCGAGCCGTCCGGCTTGCGGATCTCGGACATGTCGTCGGCGAGGTAGCGGCTGTCGGCGTTGATCCGCTTCGGCTTGCCCTTGTCGTCCTTCGCGGTCTGCACGCCGGTCTGCATCGCGGTGGCCAGCACGAAGGGCTTGAAGGTCGAGCCGACCTGGACGCCGGTGGCGTCGGCGTTGTTGTCGAAGTGGCCGTTCTCCACGCCGTCGCCGCCGTAGAGGGCGACGATCGCGCCGTCGCCGGGGCGGATGCTGGCGGAGCCGAACTGGATGTTGGTGTCGTTGTCCGGCCGCTTCTGCGGGTTGAGGTTCTCCGACTTGACGGCGTCGACGGCGCTCTTCAGCGCGTCGACCTTGTCCTTCTCGAAGGTGGTGTAGATCTTCAGGCCGCCCCGGTCGATCATCTGCGGGGTGATCGACTTGTCGGTGGCCATCACGTACTTGTTGGCGGTGTCGACCAGGTAGCTGATCTCACCGTTCATGTTGGAGCTGGGCTTCTGCGGGATCGGGTCCGGGAACACGTTGCACTTGGCGCGCTCGTCCGGGGTGATGGCCTTGGTGTCCACCATCTGGTCCAGGATCCAGCTCCACCGGCCCTGGGCCCGTTCCTTGTTGTCCGGGTTGGTGGGGTCGTAGTACGCCGCACCCTTGAGCAGACCGGCCAGCATGGCGCTCTGGCAGACGTTGAGGTCCTTGGCGTCCACCCCGTAGTACGCCTGGGCGGCCGCCTGGGCGCCGTTCGCGCCGCGGCCGAACCAGCTGGTGTTCAGGTAGCCGGTGAGGATCTCGGGCTTCTTCTTCTCCTGGTTGATCTTCAGCGTGATGAAGAACTCCTTCACCTTGCGGCTGAGGGTCTGTTCCTGGCTCAGGTAGGCGTTCTTCACGTACTGCTGGGTGATCGTCGAGGCGCCCTGGGTCTCACCTCCCTTCGCCATGTTCCAGACGGCGCGGAGCATGCCCTTGGGGTCGATGCCGCTGTCGGTCTGGAAGCTCTTGTTCTCCGCGGCGATGACGGCGTTCTGGAGGTTGGGGCTGATGTCCTTGAGCTCGACGATCTGACGGTTGGTCTGGCCCTTGCGGGTCATCTCCGTGTTGTCGGCCCAGTAGTAGATCGTGTTCTGGTTCTGCACCAGATCGTTCAGCTCCGGGACCTTGGTGCTCTGGTACAGGTAGAACACCAGGCCGACGAAGCAGCCGAAGACCAGCAGGAAGCCGCTCAGCCACTGCTTCCAGGACGGCAGCCAGCGCCGGATGCCGCTCTTGCCGAACCGCGGGTAGTCGATGAAGCGCTTCTTGCCGGGGCCCGCGGCCGCGGCGGCGGAGGCCGCGGCGTCACCGCGCCGGCCGCCCCCCTTGCCCTTCTTCTGGGCAGCCTTGCGCATCTCCGCACGGGTCATCCGGGGCTGTTGTGCGGTCTCCCTCACCCCCGAGGGGCGGCGTCGGCCGACGCCGTCCGAGCTCAGCTCGTCGGGCTCCGACCCACCTCCCCGACGGCCGCCGCCTCCCGGGGGCTGCTGCCCGTCACCGCCCGGGTTGGGCGTCCTTCGCCGTCGCTCGCTCATCTTCCAGCCACTCCTCGCCAGGCGTTTCCAGCCTGAAGGCAGGGTTCACGTCCGATGCCCGCAAACCGCCCTGATCCCGGAGGTGGTCCTCGTGCACACGCGACAGCGTACGCAGCACGGATATACAACTAATCGGACATCAGTTGCCAATGCCCGCAAAACGGCAACAGATCATTACAAGCCCGTTGCCAACCTCACCTGCGCGTCGGCTTGTGATCACATTCACGCGTGCCCCCCTTGCTCGTTCCGAGGGCCGGGTTTACTGTTCTCGATATATCGAGCCGATACATCGAAGCGGAATACCGCCGGATGCGGCGGCCGGACGGACACCGAGCGGGAGGAGGACGAAGGCAATGGGCAGACGCTCAGGAGTGCTGGAGTTCGCCGTCCTCGGACTGCTCCACGACGCCCCGATGCACGGCTACGAGCTGCGCAAGCGGCTGAACATCCTGCTCGGCACGTTCCGGGCGCTCTCCTACGGAACGCTCTACCCCTGCCTGAAGAGCCTGGTCGCCCAGGGCTTCCTGGTCGAGGACAACCCGGACGTCGAGTACGTCCCGGCCACCGCGCTCAACGGCAAGCGGTCCAAGATCGTCTACCGGCTCTCCGCCGAGGGGAAGCAGCGCTTCGAGGAACTGCTCGCCGACTCCGGCCCGGACGCCTGGGAGGACGAGCACTTCGGCGTGCACTTCGCCTTCTTCGGCCAGACCGACCGGGCCGTGCGGATGCGCGTCCTGGAGGGGCGCCGCAGCCGGCTGGAGGAGCGGCTGGAGCGGATGCGCAACTCGCTGGCCCGCGCGCGCGAGCGGTTCGACGACTACACCGTCGAACTCCAGCGGCACGGACTGGAGTCGGTGGAGCGCGAGGTCCGCTGGCTCAACGAGCTGATCGAGACCGAGCGGTCCAACCGCACCGGTCGGACCGGCTCCGACGCCGGCGGCCCCGCCGCCGGCCCCCACAAGACTTCGGACGGCCGTGGCCAGGAGGACGGGTCCCAGGACCCGCCCGGGCCACCGTACGACCGCCCGGGGCGCTCCGCCCAGGAGCGCTGACACCGCGCCAGCCCTGTGCCGCGCGGCAGGATCGGGCGCCTCGCGCCCGTACATGCAGTCATCGAAGAAGCAGGACGAGTTCCGCCGACCCCGGCGGTCCTCATGAGATCACAGGGAGCAACCGGAATGGGTTCGGTTCGCGTAGCCATCGTGGGCGTGGGCAACTGCGCCGCGTCGCTGGTGCAGGGTGTCGAGTACTACAAGGACGCCGACCCGGCCGGCAGGGTCCCCGGGCTGATGCACGTCCAGTTCGGTGACTACCACGTCCGTGACGTGGAGTTCGTCGCCGCCTTCGACGTCGACGCCAAGAAGGTCGGCTTCGACCTGGCCGACGCCATCGGCAACAGCGAGAACAACACCATCAAGATCTGCGACGTGCCGCCGACCGGCGTGACCGTCCAGCGCGGCCACACCCTCGACGGCCTGGGCAAGTACTACCTGGAGACCATCGAGGAGTCGGACGAGGCTCCGGTCGACGTCGTCCAGG
Source organism: Kitasatospora sp. NPDC057738 (assembly GCF_042798815.1). Lineage (NCBI taxonomy): Bacteria > Bacillati > Actinomycetota > Actinomycetes > Kitasatosporales > Streptomycetaceae > Kitasatospora > Kitasatospora sp. NPDC057738. Next base: position 203,986 of record NZ_JBHVJT010000002.1, read on the forward strand.
TCCTCAAGGACCAGCAGGTCGACGTCCTGGTCTGCTACCTGCCCGTCGGTTCCGAGGACGCGGCCAAGTTCTACGCCCAGTGCGCCATCGACGCCAAGGTCGCCTTCGTGAACGCCCTGCCGGTGTTCATCGCGGGCACCAAGGAGTGGGCGGACAAGTTCACCGAGGCCGGCGTGCCGATCGTCGGTGACGACATCAAGTCCCAGGTCGGCGCCACCATCACGCACCGCGTGATGGCCAAGCTGTTCGAGGACCGCGGTGTCATCCTCGAGCGCACCATGCAGCTGAACGTCGGCGGCAACATGGACTTCAAGAACATGCTCGAGCGCGAGCGCCTGGAGTCCAAGAAGATCTCCAAGACCCAGGCCGTCACCTCGCAGATCCGCGACCGCGAGCTGGGCGCCAAGAACGTCCACATCGGTCCCTCGGACTACGTGGCCTGGCTGGACGACCGCAAGTGGGCGTACGTCCGCCTGGAGGGTCGCGCGTTCGGCGACGTCCCGCTGAACCTGGAGTACAAGCTGGAGGTCTGGGACTCCCCGAACTCCGCCGGTGTCATCATCGACGCCGTCCGCGCCGCGAAGATCGCCAAGGACCGCGGCATCGGTGGCCCGATCCTGTCGGCCTCCTCGTACTTCATGAAGTCCCCGCCGGTCCAGTACTTCGACGACGAGGCCCGCGAGAACGTCGAGAAGTTCATCCGCGGCGAGGTCGAGCGCTGAGCGGCTGACCGCTCACGGCTCGCACAGCCGTAGGAAGGGCCCACGGTCTTCGGATCGTGGGCCCTTCACGTTCTCGCGGCCAATGTTTCACGTGAAACAGTGGCCGGTTCCATGGCACTCTGGGCGGGTGGCGATCACCGAGAACGGCAGCACCCACCAGTCCGCGCCCCGCGCCACGCTCCTGGACCTGCTGAAGGGCCGCGACTTTCGGCGGCTGCTGACCGCCCGGGTGCTCTCCCAGCTCTCGGACGGCGTCTTCCAGGTCTCGCTCGCCGCGTACGTGGTGTTCTCCCCCGAGAAGCAGTCCTCCCCCGCCGACATCGCCTCGGTGCTGGCCGTGATGCTGCTGCCGTTCTCGGTCATCGGCCCGTTCGCCGGCGTGCTGCTGGACCGCTGGCGCCGCCGCCAGGTGCTCTACTTCGGCAACCTGGCCCGCTTCGTGCTGGGCCTGGGCACCGGCGCGCTGCTGCTGGCGCAGGCGCCGACCTGGCTGTTCTTCGCCTCGGCCCTGCTGGTCACCGCGCTCAACCGGTTCATCCTGGCCGGCCTGTCCGCCGCCCTGCCCCGGGTGGTGGAGCAGGACCAGCTGGTCACCGCCAACGCCCTCTCCCCCACCCTCGGGACGGTCGCCGCCGCCTCGGGCGGGGGCATCGGCTTCGCGCTGCACCAGCTGATGGCTCCCGGGCCGCGGGCCGACGCCGCCCTGGTCACGGTGGCCGCGCTGCTCTACCTGTCGGCCGCGCTGGCCGCCCGGCGGATGGACCGCGACCTGCTCGGCCCGGAGCAGCACGAGGGCCGCCCGGCGCTCGGCCAGGCACTGGTCCGGGCCGCCGTCGAACTCGGCGCCGCGGTGCGCCACCTCGTGCGGGACTGCCGGCCCGCCGTGCACGCGCTGGCCGCCGTCACCGCGGCCCGGTTCTGCTACGGCGTGCTGATCGTGGTCGTGGTGATGCTCGCCCGGTACACCTTCAACGACCCGACCGACAGCGCGGCCGGGCTGGTCACCCTCGGCCAGGCGGTGGGTCTGTCCGCCGCCGGGTTCTTCGTCGCCGCGCTGGTCAGCCCCTGGTGCACCCGTCGGCTGGGCCTGGCCGGGTGGATGACGGCCTGCCTGGTCGCCCCCGTGGCCTTCGTCCCCGCCCTGGGCCTGAGCTTCACCCTGGTGCCCTGCCTGATCGCCGCCCTGCTGCTCGGGGTGGTCACCCAGGGCACCAAGATCTGCGCCGACACGGCGGTGCAGGAGTCGGTCGAGGACGAGTACCGCGGCCGGGTCTTCGCCATCTACGACGTGCTGTTCAACGTCGCCTTCGTGGCCGCCGCCCTGGTCACGGCACTGGTGCTGCCGCTGTCCGGCCGCTCGGTCGCGGTGGTGCTGGGGGTCGCCGGGGTATACGCCCTGACGGCGGTCCTCTACCTGCGCGCCGCCCGCCGGAGCCCGCTCCCCCGGTGACCAGGGCTCCTGGGAACCCTCGGGGCTCGCGGCCGACGGCGTCCGACCGACTCGCTAAGGTACTCGAACCTGTCGGATCGACAGAACTCCGTCTCGGGGGACGAACTGATGAGCACACCGCCGAATCCGTACGGCCCGGCCCCGGTGGGGCCGCCCGTCGCCACGCCGTACGGGGCACCGCCACCCCCGCCGGCCGCGCCGTACGGACCGCCGCCGGCCTACGGGCAGCCCGCACCACCGGCCCCGCCCGGCTACGGCCCGCCACCCGGGTACGGACAGCCGCCCGCCTACGGGCAGCAGCCGCCCGGCCAACCGCCCTACGGACAGCAGCCGTACGGGCAGCCGGCCCCCGGACCGTACGGGCAGCAGCCGCCCGCCGGACCGTACGGCCCGCCCCAGCCCGCCCCGGCGGCGCCGCCCGCGCCGGCCGCCAAGCGCGGCATCCGGTCCAAGCTGCGGATCGTCGGGCTGGTCGGCGGCTGCGTGGCGCTGGCCGTGGGCTACTTCGTGGCCGGGCCCAGCGTCAGCAGCGCCAAGCCCGGGGACTGTGTGCGGGCGAGCGGCTCCCGCGACGTCGAGATCGTCAAGTGCACTGACAGCAAAGCGAATTACCGTGTTCTGTCGAAGTTCGAGGGCACCACGGACGTGACCCGCTGCAAGCAGACGCCGCAGACCACGAGCGCGGTCTCGGGCAAGAGCGGCCGCCGCTGGAACAAGAAGCGGTACGTGCTCTGCCTCGGCCCGCTGGCGCCCACCACCACCGGCGTCCCGCCGGTGAAGAAGTCCTGACCCCTTCCGCCTCTCCTTTCCTTCCCGGGGGACCCCCTTGTCCGCTCCGCCTCCACCGCAGATGCCGTACGGCCCGCCACCGGGCGACGGCAACCCGTACGCCTCCGGCGGCTCCTACGGCGCACCGCCCCCACCGCCGCCGGCGCCCGGATACGGCGCACCACCGCCGGGGCCCGGATACGGCTACCCCGGCGCCCCGCCGCCCGAGCAGCCGTACGGGGTCCAGCCCCCGCCGGACGGCTACGGCTACGGGTACCCGCCGCCGCCGACGGACGGGACCACCTGCCGCTTCTGCGGCGGCTACCCGGCGGTGAACGCCACCGTCCGCGGCCACCAGGGCCTGATCATCGCCTACCGGATGCTGCGGATGACCGGCCCGTTCTGCCGCACCTGCGGAACGGCGACGGTGCGCGACATGTCGGCCCGGACGCTGGTCCAGGGCTGGTGGAGCCTGGTGTCCTGGCTGCTGACCCCGATCACGCTGCTGCTGAACCTCGGCCCGCACAACAAGTTCAAGCAGTTGCCGCCGCCCGTCCCGGGCAGCCACGGCCCCCAGCTGAACCCGGGCGTTCCGCTGACCCGCCGGCCGCACATCGCGATGCTGCTGGTGCCGGTCTCGCTGGCGGTCACCGTGGCCCTGGCCGCGACCGGGGTGCTCGGCCCGAAGAAGGGCGACCCGGTCGCCGACCCGACGCCGTCCCCCACCGTGCTGACCTTCTCGCCCATGCCGCTGCCGAAGCCGACCTACACGTCACCGGTCATCCCCATGCCGACCTTCACGCTGCCGGTCCCGACGCTGACGTTCCCGCCGGTCACCACGCCGACCGACTCGGACAGCAAGGTGGACTCGGCCAACCCCGGTGACTGCCTGCGCAACGCGAACGGCACCAGCGAGACCACCGACACCAACCCGAAGATCACCGTGGTGCCCTGCACCGACACCAAGGCGCAGTACAAGATCGTCTTCAAGTACCTCGCCACCTCCGACGAGAAGGCCTGCGAGAAGCAGCCGAAGTCGGACAGCTGGTACACCAGCAAGCACCCCAACCTCCCGGCCCTGGACTACGTGCTCTGCCTGAAGCAGCTCAAGTAGCCCGGTACGAAGGAGGGGTGGGGGGGGGAGCTCGGGGGGGGGGCCCCCCCCCCCTTTTTCTCCCCCCCCCCCCCCCCCCCAAGCCCGGCCGGTCAGCCGGCCGGGCGGCCGTCGAAGAGGCCCGGGAGCAGCCCCACGCACAGGAAGTCGATCAGGCCGACTTCCTGCGCACCACCTCGATAGGGGCGGGCAGAGAATATGCAGACCGGTCTACAGACTCGCCCCCGGCGCGGCCGGCGCCAAGGTGCCTGCGCCCGCGCCCGGGCGGGGGTGGGGCCGGATTGGGTCTTTGGGCGGGTTGGGGTTGGGGTCGGGGGGGGTGGTGCGGGGTCACTCGGTCCAGATGGCGGCGGCCGTACGGTCGTCGGCGTAGCCCTTGGCACGGACCTGGACCTGGCGGAGGAAGTCGACGGTGCCCGGCGGGTGGGGGTGGGCCCAGTGGGTGGAGAGGAAGTGCGCGACGGCCGGCTCGTCGGCGATGGGCCGGGCGAGGCCCGGGGTGCACAGGAGGAGGATGTCGCCCGGCGTCGCGGGGACGAGCCGGAAGCGGAACGGGCGCGGGCCGGGCACCGGGGCCTCGGGGAACGGCGGCTGACCGTCCGGGTGGTGCAGCAGCCGGGCCGCGTAGGCGTCGATCCAGTGGCCCGAGCGCAGCAGGTAGAGCCCGCCCGGACCGACGCCGAAGGCCGCGCGGTAACCGGCCTCCGGGTCCAGCGACACCATCAGGCAGTGCAGCGACGCCGGGGACGGGGTGTCGTCCCCCTCCGGCTGCGGTGCCAGGGCGCGCAGCGGGGCGGCCGCACCGGTGGCCAGGCGCTGGAGGCCGTAGCGGAGCCGGTCGCGGGCACCGTCGCGCAGGTCCGCGGCCAGGCCGGCCCGGCTGCGCCCGATCGCGGCGGCGAGATGGTGGCACGCCTCCCCGCTGGCGGCCGCGATCGCCTCCGGGGTGACCGTCTCCTCCTCCGCGGCTCCGCCCGTACGGTCGAAGCCGCCGAGGACGGCGAGCAGCAGCCCGTCCGGGCCCTCACCGAACCGGGTGACCAGCAGGGAGTCGCGGCGCGGCTCACCCCGGTAGCGCGCGGAGTCGCCCCGGACGGAGGCGGCGCGCAGGACGGACGGACCGTACTGGGCGCCGTCCAGCACGGTGTCCGGGACGAGCGCGCGCAGTGCGCCCGGGTCCGCCTCGGGTACGGCCGTCGGCTCGGGTCCGTAGGTCGGGGGGCGCTCGCCGACGTGCGGGACCGCGGCGCCGCCGTCGGCGAGCGGTGCGCGGACGGCCAGGCGGGGGTCGGGGACGGCGGCGGTCTGGGCCACGGGCTCCGGGTCGGGTTCCGAGGCGTGGACGGGTTCGGGCTCGGGAGCGGAGCTGGGGGCGGGAGCGGGGGCGGGCGGCTCGGACTTCTCCGCCTCTACCAGCGGCACCAGTTCCTCGGGGTGCTCGGGGTGCTCGGGCTGCTCCGCAACGGCGGGTACGGGGTCCGGCTGCGCCGGTTCGGGGGCGGGCGGCGGGGTGGGCTTCTCCAGCGAGACCGGGTCCGGGTCCGGGACCACGTCCGGGGCTGGGGCTGGGGCCGGGTTTGAGTCCGGACCCGGTACGGCCTCCGGCTCGGGTGCGGGTTCGGGTGCCGATGCCTGCTCGGGTTCCGGCTCGGATTCCGGGTCCGGCTCGGGTTCCGGTTTGGGTGCGGGTTCCGGTTTGGGTGCGGGTTCCGGGTCCTGCTCCGGGTCCCGCGCGCGCGCCGTCCTCGGTGCGTCGTCGGCGAAGTCGGGGGCCGGGAAGCGGTGGGTCTCCGGGGAGGTCCGCTGACGCCCGATCCCCTCCGCTCCGCCGATCACGCCGACCGCGGTGTCGAACCAGTCGTCGATGCTGTCCCGGCCCGCCGAGCCCGCCGAGCCCTCAGAACCCGCCGCGCCGTCGGGCTCCCCGGAAGCCGCTACGGCCGTCTCCGGCTCGGGTTCGGGCTCGGGCTCCGGTGCCGGTTCCGGTTCCGGTTCCGGTTCCGCCGAGCGCTGCTGCCCGATGAGCCCGGCCGCCGTGTCGAACCAGTCGTCCACGCTGCCGTCCCCCGGGTCGGCGTGCGGGGTGTCCGGGAGGGTGCCCGTCGGACCGTCGTAGACGGCGTCCCACCAACCGTCGTCCGGCCGGTGCGGCTGTGCGGGTGCACCCTGCTTGCTCATCTGGCGGCTCCTGGTCGTTCCGTGGTCGCGCCGCCCCCGGCGGGCCGGGCTGACGACATTGTTCTCCACCTGCGACGACCCTGTCCGGGTTTCGGCGACAACCGGTCACCCACCGGAGCATCCCGGCCACCGCGCTCACCAGGCCGTTCACCAGGCCGTTCACCGGGCGGTTCGCCGGGCCGTCCACGGTGGCGTCGCCCGGTCGTCCGCTCCCGTTCCGTCCGTGCTTGCCGGATGTGTCCGGAGCAGGGCGTTTCCTGGCCATCCGGGTGTGCGGGCCCCCGAAAATGAGGGCCGATGGGGGGCATCGCATCACTCGTTCGGCTGATTAAATGTGCGCATGACCGCGTCGGCCCCCAGTTCGCCCCGACCGGGGAGGGCCGCATCCGCGGGCCGCCCGGCAGGTGGGCTGTTGGTCCTGCTGCTCGTCACGCTGTTGACGCTGCTGCCCTGCGCGGGCCAGGCCAAGGCGGTGGACGGCTCCGGCCAACCGGCGCCGCACGCGGCCCCGGTCAGCGCCGTCACCGTCGTCAGCGTGGTCAGTGTCCAGGTCGCCACCGGGCACTCCTCCTACACCGGTCACGCCGCGAAGGTCACCGGGGCCACGAAGTCCTCGGACCACCACCGGACGGCCGAGGAGCAGGGGCACTGGATCCTCTGCACCGCCGACGGCCAGCCGCCGCGCAACAACGGCTGCTCCAGCCATCCGTACTGCTCGCAGGACGCCCAGCTGCCGAACCCGCCGCCGCAGCCGCAACCCGCCGTGTCACCGCTGACCCCGGCCGCGCCCGAGGCGCTGCCCCGGGTGGTGCCCACCGGTCTGCTCGACGGCGCGCACCCGGTGCCCGATCTGCACGAACTCCAGGTCCACCGGTCCTGAGTGGAACCCACCGCCGGCGCAGCCGCCGACGGATCCGTTTCTCCTCTCACACCAGCTGACCGCCGCCACCGACCGGTGCGGCGGGGACAAGGACGACCACCATGGGTTCCGCCTCCAAGCAGTCCAACAAGCCCGGCGGCAAGCAGGACGGCCTCGACCGCCGCGCCCGGATCGCCGAGCTGCGCGCCGCCGAGCAGCGCCGCGACCGCCGCAACAAGATCGTCGCCTCGGTGGCGGCCGGCGTGCTGGTGATCGGTGCGATCGCCACCGGCACCTGGATCGTCATGGACCAGAACCAGAAGAAGAAGGACAAGGAGACCGCCGCCAACGCGGACATCCCGGGCGTGAAGACCTTCGGCGAGCTGAGCCGCACCCACGTCAAGGACAAGGTCACCTACCCGATGACCCCGCCGGTCGGCGGCGACCACAACGCGATCTGGCTGGACTGCATGGGCCACGTCTACGACCAGCCGGTCGAGAACGAGCGCGCCGTCCACTCGCTGGAGCACGGCGCCGTCTGGGTGACGTACAACGGCAAGGCCACGCCGGACGACGTCAAGACCCTCTCCGACCGGGTCAAGAAGACCCCGTACTCGCTGATGAGCCCGTACCCGGACGAGCAGGGCACCATCACCCTGAACGCCTGGAGCACCCAGCTGACCGTGGACAGCGCCAGCGACCCGCGGGTGGAGCAGTTCTTCACCAAGTACGTCCAGGGCAAGCAGACCCAGGAGCCGGGCGCCTCCTGCACCATGGGGCAGATGTGACCGCCGGCGCGGGCCGCCCCGGCGAGGCCGTGACGGCGGACAGCGCGGGCACCGTGGACGCCGTGGACACCGTGGACGCCGTGGACACCTCGGCGGACGGCGTCCAGGAAGTGGGGGCCCCGCGCCGCCGCCGCATGTGGTGGCCGGCCGCGCTGGCCGCCGCCGTGGCGCTGGCGCTCGGGGTGCCGGCCCTGGTGGCGAGCGGGACATCGGCGTCCGGCTCGTCCACGCTGTCCGTCCCCGCGAACGACTCCCCCGAGGCCGGGTTCGCCCGCGACATGGCGACCCACCACCAGCAGGCCGTGGACCTGTCGTTCGTCGTCCGGGACCGCACCGCCGACGAGCCGACCCGCACCCTGGCCTTCGACATCATCAACACCCAGGCCAACCAGCGCGGGATGATGATGGGCTGGCTCGACCAGTGGGGGCTGCCCCAGCACTCGACCGCCACGCCGATGGCGTGGATGGAGATGGGCCACGAGTACCAGGCCCACGACGGTTCGCTGATGCCGGGCATGGCCACCAACACCCAGATCGCGAAGCTGCGCACGCTCAGCGGGCGGGACGCCGAGGTGTACTACCTCCAGCTGATGATCGAGCACCACAAGGGCGGCGTCGAGATGGCCCAGGGCTACGTCGACAAGGCCCGGAACGATGCCGAGAAGCGGCTCGCCCAGTCGATGGTGGTCGCCCAGACCTCCGAGCTCCAGCTGATGACCGACATGCTCAAGGAGCGCGGCGCCGAGCCCGGCGTGCCCGCCTCCTGAGTGCTCGTTCCGCGGGCTCGCCCTGCGGCTCGTACGTGTCCCTCGGGTCCGGGTGTCCCCGGGTCCCACCGGTCCCGTACATTCCGTACGTCCTGTACGTCCTGTACGTCCCGCAGGTCCCGCGTGTCCCCGGACGGCCGGGGCGCCGGCGGGGACGGTCCCGTACCGTCCCCGCCGCGCCCCGGCCGTCCGCCGTCTTCCCCCGCCCCCACCCCTCCGGAGAACCCTCGCATGACCCCCGACGCCCCCTGGCTGATCGCCGGCCTGGGCAACCCCGGCCCGTGGTTCCGGCTCACCCGGCACAACGCGGGCTTCCTCGCCGTGGACCGGCTGGCCGAACGGCACGGCGCCCGGTTCCGCCGGCGCGGGATCGCCACCCTGGTGGCCGAGATCGCCGTCGACGGCCACCGGGTGCTGCTGGCCAAGCCGCTGTGGTGGTCCATCAACCTGTCCGGCCGCCCGGTGGCCGCGCTGCTGCGCCGCCACGGCGTCCCGGTCGAGCGGCTGGTGGTGGTGCAGGACGACCTGGACTTCGCCTTCGGCTCCGCCCGGCTCAAGCGCGGCGGCGGCCCCGGCGGCCACAACGGGGTGCGCTCGGTGGGCGAGGTGCTCGGCACCCGGGACTTCGTCAGGCTGCGGTTCGGCATCGGACGTCCGCCGAAGGGCCAGAGCGTCGGGGACTTCGTGCTGAAGAAGTTCTCGGAGGAGGAACTGGCCGCCATGCCCGGCGAGTTGGACCGCTGCGCGGACGCCCTGGAGACGCTGGTGCGGCGCGGCCTGAACCGCGCCCAGGACGCCCTGAACGCACCGGTGCCCCCGCGCGCCCGTACCGACGCGCGGTAGCGGGGCCCCGCGCTCCTCAGGCCCGGACGGGCCGGGCGAGCAGCGCCGCCGCCGCGGCGACGGCGGCGAGCACGAGCAGTACCGTCCGCCCACCGGACTCGGCGCCCGCCAGGTGGACACCGAGGACGGACAGCGCCATGCCGAGCGCCGTGCCGAGACTGCGGGCCATGTTCACCATGCCGCCGCCGACCGCCGAGCACTGCGCCGGGATCGCCCGCATCACCAGCGCGTTGTTGGCGGGCAGCAGCAGACCCAGCCCGTAACCGGCGATCAGCAGCGGGGCCGCCGCCGCGTCCGAGGCCGGCAGCAGGGCGAACAGCAGCAGCCCGCCGGCCGCGAGCAGCGCACCCCGGCGGCACCTGGTCACGTCCGACCAGCCCCGGGGCAGCAGCCCGCCGCCGACCGTCGCGGCGAAGGCGAACCCGGCGGGCAGCAGGGTGATCACCAGGCCCGCGTGGGCCGTCGACACCCCGGCACCGGTGAGCAGCACCGGGCCCAGCACCAGCGGGCAGAACAGCAGCAGATAGCCGATCAGCCCCACCACCAGGCCGGAGCGCACGCCCGGGGTGTTGACCAGCCCGGGCGCCAGGATCGGCCGGGCGGCCCGCCGTTCCTGGCGCACCAGTGCCAGGGTCAGGGCGGCGGAGGCGAGCAGCAGGGCGGCCACCGCCCAGCCGGGCAGCGGCAGGCCGGAGGCGGTGGACAGGGCGAGCAGCAGCGAGGTGGTCGCCCCGGTGAGCAGCAGCAGGCCGGGCAGGTCGAAGCGGGCGGCGTCGCCGGTCGCGGTCCGGCGGGTCACGGTCCGGCCGGTCGCGGTCCGGCGGGCTTCGTTGCGGTGGGCATCGTTGCGGTGGGCAACGTTTCGACGGCGTCCGGCGCGGTGGGCTCCCCCGCCGGGGGAGTTCGCAGGGCGGGGGCCCGGTACGGCCGCGGGGGCGCCCGCCGCCCGGGTGCGGGGCAGCAGGAACCAGCCGGCCAGGATGCCGAACGCCGCGATCGGAACATTGACCCAGAACACCCAGCGCCACGAGGCGTGTTCGACCAGCAGCCCGCCGAGGCTGGGCCCGAGCGCCAGGCCGAGGCCCTGGGCGGAGGCCTGGATGCCGAGCGCGCGCCGCATCGCGCGCTCGGGGACGCCCCGCGCGACCAGGGCGACGCTGTTGGCCTGCATCATCGCGGCGCCCACCGCCTGGACGGCGCGGCAGCCGACCAGGGCCCAGAGGCCGCCGGCGAATCCGGCACCGAGCGAGGAGAGGCCGAAGACCGCGAAGCCGCCGATGTACATCGTCTTGCGGCCGACCAGGTCCGACAGCCAGCCGATCGGGGCCAGCAGGGCGACCAGGACCAGCAGGTAGGCGAGGGCGACCCACTCGACGGCGGCGAAGCCCGCGTCGAAGTCGCGGCCGATGGCGGGGAAGACCAGGGCGATGACACTGGCGTCCAGCTGGCCGAGGAAGGCGCCGAGACAGACCGTGCCGACGGCGAGCCAGTGGGCGTGGCGCCAGCCGGCTATGCCGCGCGGCCGGGGCCGCTCGGTGAGCAGCCGCGAGGCAAGGGCGGTGGCGTTCATGGGTACGAATATATCGGATACAGATATGTTCTCTCTACGAGCAGCTCGTTCTACGACAGGATGTGTCCCACGGTACGGACGGTGCCGGACGGACCCCCGCGGCGAGGCCTGCGACAGAGCCGCAACACGGCACGACCCCGGGGCCCCGACCGGCCGCCGAACCGCCCCGTACCAGGCGATACGCTGTCCGCCATGCCGTCGTCACCACACGTTCCCGACCCCGCCACCGCAAGCCCCGACCCGGCGGTCGAGCACGCCCGGCAGCTGACCGACACCGTCACCCGGCTGCGCCGCGCGCTGCGCAGCAGCATCCGCACCGACTACCCGTGGGAGTCCCTGCCGATGGCGCAGGTCGAACTCCTCCAGACACTGGCCGCCGCGCCACTGCGGGTCGGCGAGCTGGCCGCACGGCAGCGGCTCGCGCCCAACACCGTCAGCGGACTGGTCGGGAAGCTGCTCGACGCCGGCTTCGTGGACCGCCAGGCCGACCCCGGCGACCGCCGCACCGCCCGGATCGCCCTCACCCCGGCGGGCCGGCGCCAGCTGGACGACTGGCAGCACGCCCACGAACGCCGCATCGCCACCGCACTCGGCACCCTCGACCCGGCCGACCGCGCGGCGGTCGTCAACGCCCTGCCGGGCCTGGAACAGCTCGCCCGCGCCCTCGCACAGCCGGGCACCGGGCCCGAGCCGGCACCCGCCCAGGAGCCCGCGGCCGGGTGAAAACCACTGGCCGCCGCGTTCGCCCGCCGCTACCGTCCCCGGCATGACCAGCACAGCGGTACGGATCGAGCCCTGGACGGACGACGACCTCGCGCTGCTGCGCCGGGTCAACACGCCGGAGATGAAGAAGCACGTCGGCGGGCCGGAGAGCGCCGAGCAGCTGCTCGTACGGCACCGCCGCTACCTGGACTTCGTCCCGTCCGGGCTCGGCTGCATGTACCGGATCGTGCTGCTGCCCGAGGGCGAGGCCGTCGGGACGGTCGGCTACGGCACCCGGACGTGGGAGGGCCGGACCGTCCACGAGATGGGATGGAACGTGCTGCCCGGCTTCCAGGGGCGGGGCATCGCGGTCGCCGCGACCCGCGTGGCGGTCGAGGCCGCCCGCCGCGAGGCCGCCCACCCCCACCTGCACGCCTTCCCCTCGGTGGACAACCCCGCCTCCAACGCGGTCTGCGCGAAGGCCGGCTTCACACTGCTCGGCGAGACGGACTTCGAGTTCCCGCCCGGACGGCCCATGCGCAGCAACAACTGGCGGGTGGAACTGCGGAGTTGAGCGGTAGGCGGCGGGTGCTCGGACGTTCGCGGCGCCCCGGTGGTCAGAACAGGGTGCCGCTCTCCAGGTCCAGCAGCCAGCGCTTGCGGTCCACACCGGCGGCGAAGCCGGTGAGCGCGCCGCCGGCGCCGAGCACCCGGTGGCAGGGGCGGACGATCAGCAGCGGGTTGGCGCCCACCGCGCCGCCGACCGCCCGGACCATGCGCGGCTCCTGCCCGGCCAGCTCGGCGAGTTCGCCGTACGTGACGGTCTTGCCGTACGGGATCTCGTCCAGTGCCGCCCAGATCCTGCGGCGGAACTCGGTGCCCTCGGGCGCGAGCGGGAGGTCGAAGCCGGTGCGCTTGCCGGCGAAGTAGTCGGTCAGCTGGGCCACCGGCTCGGCGAGCGCCTCCGGGTCGAGGACCCAGTCGTCGGCGGGCTCGGCCAGGGCGTACTTCTGGCCGGGCACGGTGACCGTGGCCAGCGCGGCCGGTCCGCCCTCCTCGGGCAGCACGCCGCTGAGCAGCAGCCGGCCGAAGGGGCTCTCCATGGTGGTGTAGACGGTGGTGCTCATGCTCGTCCGTTCTCCGTTCCGGTACTGGTGTCAGTGGTGTCACTGGTGTTGCTGGTGCTGATGCCGGTGTTCGTGGGACTGGTACTCACGGAGCCGGTACTCATTGGGCCGGTACTCACGGGGCCGGTGCTCACGGGGCCGGCCCACAGCCGGTGGACGGCGTAGGAGCGCCACGGGGCCCAGGCCTCGGCGGCTCGGTCGGCGGACTTCGGGTCCCCCGCGGCGCCGAGCCGGAGCAGGCCGTGCTTGACGCCCACGTCGCTCGGGAGGAAGACGTCGGGGTCGGCCATCGCCCGCATCCGCAGGTAGCCGACCGTCCAGGGGCCGATGCCGGGCAGGTCCAGCAGGCCGGCCGCGGCCTCCTCCCGGTCGACCCCGCTGTCGAGCCGGACCACGCCCTCGGCCAGCGCGGCACACAGGCCGGTGAGCGCGCGGCGGCGGGCGACGGGCATCGCGAAGTCCTCCGGATCGGCGGTGGCCAGGGCGGCCGCGGTCGGGAAGAGCAGCCGCAGGCCGCCGCTGGGCTCGGGCAGCGCGGTGCCGTACTTCTCGGCGAGCCGTCCCGCCAGGGTACGGGCGGCGACGACGCTGATCTGCTGGCCGAGGACGGCGCGGACGGCGAGCTCGTGCGGGTCCACGTGGCCGGGCGAGCGCAGGCCGGGGCGCTCGCGGACCAGCGGGCCGAGCAGCGGGTCGGCGCCGAGCTGCTCGTCGACCGCGAGCGGGTCGGCGTCCAGGTCGAAGAGGTTGCGCAGGCGCTGGACGGCGGTCGGCAGGTCTCGCAGGTCGGCGAGCAGCAGCCGGCAGTCGAGCCAGCCGCGGGTGGGCGGCTCGCCCGGCGCCAGACCGTCGACCTCGGCGATGCCGTGGCCGTACGGGAGCGCGAGGGTACGACGGTAGACGCGCACACCGGGCCGCGCGCCGGGGACGACCTCCTCCACGCCGGGGACGGCGCGCAGGGCGAGGAAGTCGATCAGGTGCTCGCTGTCGAGCGCGCCGCGGTAGGCGAGGCGCAGGGTGAGGCCGCCGGCCGGGGTCGCGCTGCGGCGGCCGGCGGCGACCTCGGCGCGCAGACCACTGGGAGTGCGGTCGTAGACCTCGCGCACGGTGTCGTTGAACTGGCGGACGGAGGCGAAGCCGGCCGCGAACGCGACGTCGGTGACGGGCAGTTCGGTGGTCTGGAGGAGCAGGCGGGCGGTCTGCGCGCGGCGGGCGCGGGCCAGCGCGATCGGGCCGGCGCCGAGCTCGGCGATCAGCTGGCGCTGCAGCTGGCGGGCGCTGTAGCCGAGGCGGCCGGCCAGGCCGGCGACGCCCTCGCGGTCCACCACGCCGTCACCGATCAGGCGCATCGCGCGGCCGACCAGGTCGGCTCGGTGGTTCCACTCGGGCGAGCCCGGCACGGAGTCGGGGCGGCAGCGGCGGCAGGCGCGGAAGCCGGCCCCCTGGGCCGCTGCGGCGCTGGGGTAGAAGACGCAGTTGACGCGCTTGGGGGTCACGGCGGGGCAGCTCGGACGGCAGTAGATGCCGGTGGAGGTGACCGCCGTGAAGAAGACCCCGTCGAAGCGGGAGTCGCGGCTGTCCACGGCTCGGTACCGGATGTCGTCGTCGATCACGTTGTCCAGTTTGCGGCACTGGGCGGGGGGTGACTGGCGGGAATCGGACATCGCCGTTGATCGCTGCTTCGGGGGCCTCCCCTCCCCCTCCCCCCTCCCCGCCCACCCACCACCCACCACCCACCACCCGCCACACCGTGAGCCCACGCCCCTCGGCCCATGGCCGAGGGCCCATGGCCCATACCCCGCAGGCCCGCCGCACCGGCCCGAGGCCCCGAAATTCGCGAGCCCGCCGAGCGCCCCGCCGTTACTCTCACGGCATGAGTGACCAGCAGCCCTACACCGGCCCGGACGACCCGCGCGTCGTCGCCCTGCCTCCGGCAGAGTTCGCGTTCCCCGGCCCTCTGCGGGACCAGCTGGTCGCCGCGATCCTCGACGGTGCCAAGACCAGCACCACCGGCCTGATCGCCGACTACGAGCACGAGGGCGAGCCCCTGCCGCTGGCCGGTGAGCGCTCCGCCGTACTCGACTCGGACGGCCGCAGGGTCGCCGTGATCGAGACCACGGACGTCCGGGTGGTCCCGCTCGCGGAGGTCGACCTCCAGCACGCCCTGGACGAGGGCGAGGGGTGCACCAGCGTGGCCGAGTGGCGTGCGGTGCACGAGCGGTTCTGGCGCAGCCCGGAGATGCTCGACGCCCTCGATGACCCGGGTTTCACCGTGGACGACACCACTCCGGTGGTCCTGCAGCGCTTCCGCGTGGTGGCGGACCTCCGCTGAGCCGGGCGGGCCCGGCGGGGACCGGCCGGCGGCCGTTGCGCGGCGGCCGGCCGGTGCCCGGGCTCAGCGCTTCACCGGACCTCCCACGGCTCGCATCGACTTGGTGATCGTCTTCCACTTCTTCAGCCGCGCCTTGGCCACCCGGGCGTCCGTGCGCGAGGCGATCCAGTCGTTCTCGCGCTGGAGCTTGAGGTAGCTGTCCATGCGGCGCTGCGGCAGGGTGCCGTCGGCCAGTGCCGCCTGCACCGCGCAGCCGGGCTCGGTGTGGTGGCCGCAGTCCTGGAAGCGGCACTCCTCGGCCAGCTCGGCTATGTCGGCGAAGGCCAGGTCCACGCCCTCGCCTCCGTAGAGGCCGACCTCGCGCAGCCCGGGGGTGTCGATGAGCACGCCCCCGCCGGGCAGCGGGATCAGTTCTCGGGTGGTCGTGGTGTGGCGGCCCTTCTGGTCGACCTCGCGGGCCTCTTGGACGGTCATCACCGCGGAGCCGGCCAGCGCGTTGGTGAGCGTGGACTTGCCGACGCCGGACTGGCCGATCACCGCGGTGGTGCCGGGGGTGCAGGCGCGGAGCACGTCCATGCCCTCGCCGGTGTCGGCGCTCACCACGAGCACCGTGACTCCGGGGGCGACCGCCTCGACGTCGGACCGGATGAAGTCGGCGTCGTCGACGAGGTCGGCCTTGGTGAGGACGACCAGCGGGTCGGCGCCGGACTCCCAGGCCAGGGCGAGGAAGCGCTCGATCCGTCCGAGGTCGGGGTCGGTCGCGAGCGAGGAGGCGATCAGCACGGTGTCGACGTTGGCGGCCAGCACCTGGCCGTCGGAGCGCTTGCCGGCCACCTTGCGGATGATCGCGGTGGAGCGCGGCAGCAGCGCGGCGACGGAGGCCATGGGCCGGGCGTACAGGTCGACCGCCGCCCAGTCGCCCGTGCAGGGGCAGTTGATCATGTCGGCGTCGCCCACCGGCCGGGTGTCGAACCGGACGGTGCGCGGCTCGCCCGTCTCCGGGTCGGCGATGACGGCGTCGCACTGGCCGCGGTCGACCCGGACGATCCGGGCCGGGAGCAGCCCGGCCTCGCCGAACGGGGTGAACAGCTCCGCGAGCTCGGCCGTCCAGCCGTAGCCGGTCAGGGCGGAGGCGTCGGCGGAAGTCGAAGAGGAGGAAGAAGCAGAAGAGGGAGAAGAGAACGACGAAACGGAGGCAGCGTTGAACAACGCAGTGGCCCTTCGGGAGGAGATGATCCCGGCGGGCTACGGCTGGCGCGAAGGGCTCAGCCGGCGGCCGGGGAAAGGAGGTGAACGCGAGTGCTGCCCTGGGCAGCTATCGGGGCGACAACGACCACGGGGTTCACCTCCTGCTCTCTATTCCTCGGGCGGCCCAATGGCCCCCGAACCGGATGTGTCACACGCTAGCGGGGCGGGGGATTGTGGCCAACCTATTTTTGACCTGCGGAAACGCGAGGCAGCGGTCGCCAGAGCGGCCTCTGGGGACCAAAATTGGCCCGCCATAAGGGGTCAGATAGCGCCCCGCACCGCCGTCCGCCGCCACGCGCATCCGCCGCAGCTCGACCGCCCCCGCCGGGACCCGCGCTACGCCCCGTACCGGTGCTTGAGGTTCGGGTCGTCCAGCCACCACGGCCGCATCCCGGTCTCCTCCTCCTCCGGCCCTCCCACCGCCCGCGCCCGCGCGGCGGCCGCCGCGAAGCGGGCGTCCAGCTCGGCGTCCACCGCCTCGGTCTCCTCCCGCCCCTGCACCACCATCCGCCGCACCAGCGCGGCCAGGAACGGCAGCCCGACCAGGTCCCCCAGCACCCAGAACGCGTTGCCGCCCCAGGACTGGTCCTGCGCCGGGCTCGGGCCCCACGGCCGCCCGAGCGCCAGGTAGTAGTGCTCGGCGACCAGGTGCCCGCCGTAGATCAGCACGATCCCGAGCCCCGCGTCGAAGATCACCTCGGCGAAGGTGATGAACAGCCCGACCAGGTGGGGGTACTCATGCCCGACCGGGTCGAGCTGCAGGCGCGGCCAGAAGTAGGCGAGGCCCAGCAGCACCAGTACCAGGTGCAGCACCACGTTCCCGATCCCGCTGGACACCGACCACTCGTACCAGGGCGTGAAGTAGAGCAGCCACGGCGGCGCCATCAGCAGCGCGGTGGAGACCGCCGGGAACATCAGCACCTTGGACGGGCGGCTGCGCAGCGCCCGCAGGACGCGTTCCCGCCGGGCCGCCGGCGCCGTCTCGACCAGCAGGGAGACCGGTGCGCCGAGCGCGAGCAGCAGCGGAACGACCATCAGCAGCAGCACGACCTGCACGGCCCGGTCGGTGAAGAGGATCCGGTCGTACACGCCGAGGCCGGAGCAGGTGCACCAGACCCACAGCAGCAGCCCGCCGAGGAACGCGGCGGTACGGGCGGGCTGCCAGCGCCCGCCGCCCTGCCCGGCCGCGCGCCGCCCGCCGCCGGACCCCGCTGCCGCCCGGTCCCCCACCGCACGTTCACCCACCGCGCGTTCACCCACCGCCCGGTTGACCCTGCGCACCGCCGCCAGGTACCAGACAGCGAGCAGCACCGACAGCACGAGCACCAGCGGCTCGGCCGTCCAGGAGGTCGCCAGGTCGGACCACCGCCACGGCGGCGGACCGCTGTAGGCGAGCACCGAGGCGGGACCACCGGTCGGCCCGCCCACCGGCCCGACCATCGGGCCGCCCACCGACCCAACCGCCGGCCCGACCGCCGCGCCGCCCACCACTGCGTTCATCCGCCCGCTCACCTCGCTCGTCCCGGCGGTCCCCGGCCGGTCGGGCACCCCGCCGCCGGGGCTCCCCCGGCGCCCGGCCATGATGTCCCCGCGCGACGGCCCCGCCGCACCCGGGGCCCGCCTCTATACCCGGGCCTGAACAAAGCTTTACCGAGCCCCAACAAAGCTTTGCCCGGGCAAAGTTCTGCCCTGTTCCCGCTCCCTCCGGCAACCGCGGCGAAGACACAAACGTCTGGCAGGATGCGCCGTCGGCGAGACCCGCCACGTGCTCGACAAGGGGATGACAAGAGGTGCGAACCACTGCACGCGGCGACGGCCGCCGACTCGCGGCGCGCCACCGCAACATCGAACTGGGCCTGCTGGCCCTCGCGGTGGCCGTCTGCCTGGCGGGACACGTCGACGCGAACCTGGCGCTCACCGGCCGGATGCCGCCGGGGCTGCTGGTGCACGGCCTGTCGCTGGGCGCGCTGGCCGGAGCGGCCCACCTGGCGGTGCGCCGGTTCGCCCCGTTCGCCGATCCGCTGATCCTGCCGCTGGGCGTCTTCCTGACCGGCTTCGGGCTGGTGCTGCTGGACCGGCTGGACTTCAGCTACAAGGCCGCGCACGCCGCCAAGGGCGACTACCAGAAGCTCCCGGCCGCGCCCTCCCAGCTGATGTGGGTGTTCATCTCGGTGGCGGTGGCGCTCGCGCTGATCGTCCTCGTCAAGCACCACCGCTTCTTCCAGCGCTACGTCTACCTGCTGATGGCGGGTGCGCTGATCCTGCTGGCGGCGCCGGTGTTCTCCCCCGGCGACAGCTTCGGCGCCAAGCGCTGGATCCGGCTGTTCGGGCTCTCCTTCGAGCCGGACGAGTTCGTGAAGGTCGCGATCACGATCTTCTTCGCGGGGTACCTGATGGCCGCCCGGGACGCGCTGGCGCTGGCCGGGCGGAAGGTCTGGGGGCTGACCCTGCCGCGCGGACGGCACGCCGGCCCGGTGCTGGCGATCTGGGTGGTCAGCCTGCTGGTGCTGATCTTCGAGCGCGACCTGGGCACCTCGCTGATCTTCTTCGGCATCTTCATCGTGATGCTGTACGTGGCGACCGAACGCACCAGCTGGGTGGTGCTCGGCCTGCTGATGGCGGTCGGCGGCGCTGCGGTGGTCGGCACCGTGGAACCGCACGTGCACGGCCGCGTCGAGGCCTGGCTGCACCCGCTCGACTACTACAAGCCGGTGCACGACAAGGCGATCTCCGAGCAGCCCGCCGAGGCGCTGTTCAGCCTGGGCACCGGGGGCATGACCGGGACCGGCCTGGGCTCGGGACGGCCCTGGCTGATCGGCTTCGCCGGGCGCAGCGACTTCATCTTCACCACCATCGGCGAGGAGCTGGGCCTGGCCGGGGCGACCGCGATCCTGCTGGTCTACGTGCTGCTGATCCAGCGCGGTCTGCGCACCGCGATCGGCCTGACCGACCCGTTCGGCAAGCTGCTGGCCACCGGTCTGTCGGCGGCGCTGGCGCTCCAGGTGTTCGTGGTGGTCGGCGGGGTGAGCGGGCTGGTCCCGCTGACCGGCAAGGCCCTGCCGTTCCTGGCCGCCGGCGGTTCGTCGCTGCTGGCGAACTGGCTGATGGTGGCGCTGCTGATCAAGCTGAGCGACTCCTCCGGACGTACCGCCCTGGACCCGCCCCGGCCCTCCCCCGAGCCGCTCCCGGCCCCGGCCCCGGCCCCCACAAACCCGAACCGGACGCACCCGGACCCGACGCACCAGAACCCGTCGGCCCCGGACCCGTCGGCCCCGTCCCCCACTGCCCCCGGCACGGCCGACCCCTCCGCCGTGACCGAGCTGCGCCCCGCCCACGGCCACCCGCCGCACCGGGCCGCCACCTGACCCCTCGTCCGCCGCCCCCGCCAGCCCCACCCGCCCCACGCCCGCCCGTCCGCCAGAGCGACAGGGCCTCCCCCGCACCCGCGGGAGAGGCCCTGTCCGTTCCTGCCGTTTCGTTCCGCCTACCGCTGGTCCCACGGCGGCCGGGGCGGTCGCGGCGGGTACCCCGGCTGCTGCTGCCCGGGCGGCCCCTGCGGCGGCCCCGAACCGGGCCCGGACACAGGCCCGGATGCAGGCCCCGACACGGGCCCGGAAGCAGGTCCGGAAGCAGGTCCCGGCTGCTGCCCCGACTGCGGCCCCGGCGGAGTTCCCGGCCCGCCCCCCTGCGTCGGCCCGGCCGGCCGGTCGCTGTCCGGCGGCGGCGGTCCGGGCCGGTGGTGCGGCCCGCCGCGGGCGGTGAGCCGGCCGCGCACGTTGTCGGCGGCCAGCACGTCGGCCCACCGCTCCGGGTACTCGGAGGGCACCTCGACGTCCTCGCCCTCGTCCTCGCCCCACTCCTCCTCGACGCCCTCGGCGAGCCCGAGCTCGCGGGCCCGCCGGGCCCGTTCGACGGCCCGCCGGGCGGCGACCTCGCGGACCACGGCGGCGGCCGCCTCCTCGTGGGCGCGCTCGTTCTCGGCGCGCGCGTCGGCGGTCTCCAGGGTGGGCCAGCGGCGGTCTATCGCGGCGTTCATCGCGGCGCCGATGAGCACCGCGAGCGCCACCACGAAGATCCACAGCAGCACGGCCACCGGCGCCGCCAGCGAGCCGTACACCGAGGGGCCCTCGACCGAGCTGACCAGGTAGACCCGCAGGCCGACGCTGCAGAAGACCAGCACCACCAGGGCGACCAGGGCGCCGGGGATGTCCTCGCGCCACGGGGTCGAGACCGGGACGGCCAGGTGGTAGAGGGTGGTCAGCGAGACGGTCAGCAGCACGATCGCGACCGGCCAGTAGAGGGCGCCGACCAGCCCGGACACCCCGGGCACCGCGTTCTCCAGCAGCCCCGGACCGACCATCAGCAGCGGCAGCACCAGCGAGCCGATCACCAGGGCGCCGAAGTAGAGGCTGAGCGACATCAGCCGGGTCTTGACGATGCCCCGCTTTCCGTCGAGCCCGTACATGACGGTGATGGTGTCGATGAAGATGTACAGGGCCCTGGAGCCGGACCACAGGGACAGCAGGAAGCCGATCGAGACGAGGTCGGGCCGGGTGCGGTCGAACACCCCGTCCAGCAGCGGGACCACGACCTCGTTGACGGAGGAGTCCGACAGCACCGTCCCGGAGGCCGAGAGGATGCTCTTCTTGAGCCCGGCGATGGTGCCCGCGCCGACGAACTCGTCGAGGTAGCCGAGGGTGCCGGCCAGCCCGAGCAGCAGCGGCGGGATCGACAGCAGGGTGAAGAAGGCCGCCTCCGCGGCGAGCCCGGTGACCCGGTACTCGACGCAGGTGTTGGTGGTGTCCCTGACCAGCTCCCACGCCGTGCGGCGCCAGGTGGCCTGTTTCGCCGCCCGCCGCGCGCCCTTGCCCCTTCGCCGGGAGGGCCGCTCGGCGTTCGGTCTGCTCGTATCGCCTGCTGCTTGCACAGGGCCCACCGTATCGGGCCGGGGCCGCGCGGTTGATCTCCCCGGGGGTACGGGCGCGTGGCCGGGCGCCCCGGCGGGGAGCGGCGGGAACGTCCGGATGTCTCGCCTGACGAAACCTCAGCGTCCAGCATCCGGATGTTAGTGGACCGCGAGTCCCGCGCCGTGCGAATCTCTTGCCATGTCTAGCGCCGGAACCACCCTGGTAGGTCGACTCCACGTCGACCTCCTTCGCGTGTCCAGCGCCATCTGTCCGGTGACCTGAGCCCGACTCCGCCGCACCACCGCACCCGGCGCCGACCTCCCCCGCCATCCCCGTCGCAGCGGATGCGCAGGCGCCCGCCCGGTCCCGGTCACTGCCCTCAAGGCCTTGAGAAATCCGCAGGTCAGAGCGGCACCGCACGGCCGAGCACGCCCCGCGACCTATTCGGCGCCAGCGCCACCTGCCCCGAAGGACTTCACCATGGCCACCTCCTCCGAGACCGTCGAGCCCACGGCCGACCTCGCCGCCGAGCGCCGCCCCGCAGCGGCCCGCAAGGCGACCCGCCACCGCGGCGAGGGCCAGTGGGGCATGGGCCACTACACCCCTCTGAACGCCAACGAGCAGTTCAAGAAGGACGACGACGGTCTCAATGTGCGGACACGTATCGAGACGATCTACGCGCACCGGGGCTTCGACTCGATCGACCCGGCCGACCTGCGCGGCCGGATGCGCTGGTGGGGGCTCTACACCCAGCGCAAGGAGGGCATCGACGGCGGCAAGACCGCGATCCTGGACCCGCACGAGCTGGACGCCGAGTTCTTCATGCTCCGCGTGCGCATCGACGGCGGCCGACTGACCGTCCCCCAGCTGCGGGCGATCGCCGAGGTCTCCGAGCAGTACGCCCGCGGCACCGCCGACCTGACCGACCGCCAGAACATCCAGTACCACTGGATCCGGATCGA
The DNA here is from genome assembly GCF_042798815.1 of Kitasatospora sp. NPDC057738. Lineage (NCBI taxonomy): Bacteria > Bacillati > Actinomycetota > Actinomycetes > Kitasatosporales > Streptomycetaceae > Kitasatospora > Kitasatospora sp. NPDC057738. The sequence goes on from NZ_JBHVJT010000002.1 coordinate 226,323, forward strand.
GGACGTCCCGGCGATCTGGCAGAAGCTGGAGGCCGTCGGCCTGTCCACCACCGAGGCCTGCGGCGACACCCCGCGCGTCATCCTCGGTTCCCCGGTGGCCGGCATCGCCGAGGACGAGATCATCGACGGCACGCCCGCCATCGAGGAGATCCAGCGCCGCTTCATCGGCAACCCGGACTTCTCCAACCTCCCGCGCAAGTTCAAGAGCGCGGTCTCCGGATCCCCGCTGCTCGACGTCGCGCACGAGATCAACGACGTCTCCTTCGTCGGCGTGGTCCACCCCGAGCACGGCCCCGGCTTCGACCTCTGGGTCGGCGGCGGCCTGTCCACCAACCCCAAGCTGGGTGTGCGGCTGGGCGCGTGGGTCCCGCTGGAGGAGGTCGCCGACGTCTACGGCGGCGTCATCGGCATCTTCCGCGACTACGGCTACCGGCGCCTGCGCAACCGCGCCCGGCTGAAGTTCCTGGTCGCCGACTGGGGCGTGGAGAAGTTCCGCCGGGTGCTGGAGGACGAGTACCTCGAGCGCCCGCTGCTCGACGGCCCCGCCCCGGCCGAGCCCGCCGCCCGCTGGCGCGACCACGTCGGCGTCCACCGGCAGCAGGACGGGAAGTTCTACATCGGCTTCGCGCCGCGCGTCGGCCGGGTCGACGGCAAGCTGCTCGGCCGGATCGCCGACCTCGCCGCCGCCCACGGCAGCGACCGGGTGCGCACCACCGCCGAGCAGAAGATGATCGTCCTCGACATCGCCGAGGAGCACGTCGACTCCGTGGTGGCCGGCCTGGAGGCGCTCGACCTTCGGGTCACCCCCTCGCCGTTCCGCCGCGGCACCATGGCCTGCACCGGCATCGAGTACTGCAAGCTCGCCATCGTCGAGACCAAGGAGCGCGGCCGCACCCTCATCGACGAGCTGGAGCAGCGCCTGCCGGACTTCGCCGAGCCGCTGACCATCAACATCAACGGCTGCCCGAACGCCTGCGCCCGCATCCAGGTCGCCGACATCGGACTCAAGGGCCAGCTGGTCACCGACGAGCACGGCGAGCAGGTCGAGGGCTACCAGGTGCACCTCGGCGGCGCGCTCGGCCTGGAGGCCGGCTTCGGCCGCAAGGTCCGCGGCCTCAAGGTCACCAGCGCGGGCCTGCCCGACTACGTCGAGCGCGTGCTGACCCGCTACCAGGCCGACCGCACCGAGGGCGAGCGCTTCGCCCAGTGGGCGGCCCGGGCGACCGAGGACCAGCTGTCGTGAGCGAGCGAGCGGCCCCTTTCTTCTGCCCCTACTGCGGGGACGAGGACCTGCGCCCCTCCGAGGCCGGGCACGGTGCCTGGGAGTGCCACGGATGCCGCCGCGCCTTCCAGCTGAAGTTCCTCGGCCTGCTGTCACCGACCAACCACGGGGGTACGTCACATGAGCAGCACAACGACTGACTACGCGTCGTTGGCGGAGAGAGCAGGCCGTGAGTTGGAGGAGGCCTCCGCGCAGGAGGTCCTCGCCTGGGCGGCCGAGACCTTCGGCGGGCGGTTCTGCGTGACCTCCTCGATGGAGGACGCGGTGGTGGCCCATCTGGCGTCCTCGGTGTTCCCGGGGGTGGACGTGGTGTTCCTGGACACCGGCTACCACTTCCCGGAGACCATCGGGACGCGGGACGCGGTGGCCGCGACCATGCCGGTCAACGTCATCACGCTCACCCCGCTGCGGACGGTGGCCGAGCAGGACGCCGAGCACGGGCCGCGGTTGCACGACCGCGACCCGGACCTGTGCTGCTCGCTGCGCAAGGTCGAGCCGCTCAACCGGGGCCTGGCCGGCTACGACGCCTGGGCGACCGGGCTGCGCCGCGACGAGTCCCCGACCCGGGCGAACACCCCGGTGGTGTCCTGGGACCCGAAACGCCGCAAGGTCAAGATCGCGCCGATCGCCCGCTGGACCCAGCAGGACGTGGACGCCTACGTCGCCGCCCACGGCGTGCTGCTCAACCCGCTGCTGTGGGAGGGCTACACCTCGGTCGGCTGCTCCCCCCTGTCCTGCACCCGCAAGCCCGCCGAGGGCGAGGACGCCCGGGCCGGCCGCTGGTCCGGCTCCGGCAAGACCGAGTGCGGCATCCACCTCTGACCATCCGTCCATTCTCGTGTAAGGAAAGAACCGTGACAGCTGACACTCTGGCCGCCGACGGAGCCGTAGAGGCGGCCCGCGCGGCCGCCCCCTGCGAGCGCGGCGCCACCGTGTGGCTGACCGGGCTGCCGAGCGCGGGCAAGACCACGCTGGCCTTCGCCCTGGCCGAGCGCCTGCGCGCCGAGGGCCACAAGGTCGAGGTCCTCGACGGCGACGAGATCCGCGAGTTCCTCTCCAAGGGCCTCGGCTTCACCCGCGAGGACCGCCACACCAACGTCACCCGCATCGGCTACGTCGCCGAGAAACTCGCCGCCAACGGCGTCAAGGTCCTCGCCCCGGTCATCGCCCCCTTCGCCGACTCCCGCGCCGC